>JBHIEI010000032.1:0-14626 GCA_046760555.1 Bathyarchaeia archaeon | reverse complement strand
GGTTCTGATGAGCTTGGTCCTGATGAACTCCTCTAGCATGTCCTCGTCCAGCCTGTCCTCAATCATCTTAATGCCTTGCTTGTAGCCTGGTATGACGATCTTCTCGAGCGCGTTAACCTTGCGGTTCGTCTTCCCAAGCTCGTCGGCAACCCTCTCAATACTGGCCTCCAACTCAGCAACCTTCAACAGATCCTCCAATAGCTCCTGGAACTTCTTGGCTACAGAGTACTCTATCGCTCCCAGCCTGTCCTTCAGGTTCGGGCGATTTCGGATCTTTACGAAGGGAACCAGAACCCCCATGATGCTTCTGGGAAGCACCTCGACATCCAGCGTCCCTTGCGTAGACGCCGACTGGGCATCGAGTTCGGCGGGTCCGAGGGACATCTGGGCAGCGAGCAGATCTCTGTAGGCGTTCTGAAGCCTTTTCCCCAGGCTCTCCCTGAGGGCCTCGAGCTGTTCGATATCCTCCCGCAGCTCCTTGGATAGGTGATCGCGCTTCAGGGTCAGCAGCTCACATCCGCCGATAACGAACTGCAACCTCTTCTTCAGCTCTAGGAGAAAGCCCTTCGTGGGTTTTATCCTGCCGCCCATGAGGTTGATGGACATTATTCGGCTTCTTCTCGATGCTTTGGATAGTACTTCTTGATGTAATCCCTCTTGACCCTGATGAGCTCGTCCTCAGGTAGCATGGAGAGGATGTCCCAAGCTATCTCAAGGGTTCTCTCGATGGATCTGTTCTCGTATACACCTTGGTTGATGAACTTCCGCTCGAACTCCTCGGCGAACCTGAGGTACTTGCGCTCCCTCTCACTCAGTCCGACCTCTCCAACGATCCTGACAAGCCCTCGGGCCTTGACACCTTCAGCGTAGGCCATGTACAGCTGATTCGAGACGTCACGGTGATCATCCCTTGTCTTTCCCGGCCCTATGCCATCCTTCATCAGACGGGAGAGGGAGGGGAGGACGTTCATGGGGGGATAGATCCCCTTCAGGAATAGGTCCCTATCCAGTATCAACTGACCCTCGGTGATGTAACCACTCAGATCCGGGATGGGGTGAGTGATATCACCGCCAGGCATCGTCAATATGGGCATCAGGGTCACCGACCCCTTCTTCCCCTTTATCCTTCCGGCTCTTTCGTAGATGGTTGCTAGGTCGGTATACAGATAGCCGGGATAACCCTTCCTGCTGGGGACCTCCTCACGAGCGATGGAGATCGCTCGCAGGGCCTCTCCATAGTTCGTCATATCCGTGAGGATCACGAGGATGTGCATGTCCAGATCAAAGGCCAGAAACTCGGCTATCGTCTGGGCGATCCGGGGGGCTATGAGCCTCTCGATCGCGGGGTCGTCGGCCAGGTTCAGTACCATGACCGACTTCTCGAGAGCCCCCGTCTTCTCAAACTCCCTACGGAAGAAGCCGTACTCCTCGTGTTTTATCCCCATGGCTGCAAACACCACAGCGAACTCCTCCTCTTTCCCGGGGATGGTGGCCTGGCGTGCGACCTGCGCGGCTATGGCATTGTGGGGTAGACCGGCATCGGAGAAAAAGGGGAGCTTCTGACCTCGCACCAGGGAGTTCATGCCATCGATTCCCGAGATCCCCGTCTGGATAAACTCGCTGGGTACGTCTCGGGCAGAAGGGTTCATCGCCGATCCATGAACGTCCCTAAGGTCTCCGCTCCTCGGAACCGGGAGGTGGTCAAGCGGGGTAAAGCTTCCGCTAAACACCCTTCCGACAAGCTCATCCGAAACGGGTATCTTGATCGTCTCCCCGGTGAACCTTACCCCTAAGTCGAGCCTCAGCCCCTCGGTTTCGCCGAATACCTGTACAACCGCGGTATCGCCGCTCACATCAAGAACGCTGCCCAGCATCTCCTCGCCATCGGGGACCTTAACCCTCACCAGCTCATCGTAGGCCACGCCCCTCACTCTCTCGACGAAGAGCAATGGACCGCGTATCTCCCTCACAGTCCTGTAAACGAGTCCCGCTTCCTCCAACCTAATCACCTATCCCATAGGCCGCGGCCAGTTCTCTGATCTGCTGCCTCGCCTTCTTCCTCAGCTCATCGATCTTCTCAACGGCCTTTTCCTCCTTTGCCCTCATGAGTTCGGGGACGGATGACAAAGCCCGGATCTTGTCGATGGGGACCCCCTCCCTGATGAGGGGCTCGGCAAGATCGTAGAATTCAACTATCGCCCTCATCAACCTGGCCTGCTTACCGGCTTCGCAGTAGGTGTCGATCTCATGAAGGGCGTTCTGCATGAGGAACCCCTCTCTGATCATCTCTGAAATCAGCATGACCAGCCTTTGCTCGTCCGGGAGGGCCTTCTCCCCGATGATTCTCGCCGTCTCCTCAACCTTAGAGGCCTCCTCCAGGAGCTCCATGGCCTTGGCTCTAAGAGCGTCCCACTCCTCGTCGTACTTCGTCCACCACAAAGACGTCAGATCGAGGTATCGGCTGTAGCTCTTGAGCCAGTGTATAGCCGGGAAGTGCCTTCGGAATGCCAGATCCGTGTCCAGAGCCCACAGGGTCCCTATGAACCTCAGGGTATGCGTGGTCACAGGCTCGCTGAAATCGCCCCCAGGTGGCGAAACGGCGCCCATGACCGTCACGGAGCCAACACGATACTCACCGCCGAGGGTCACAACCCTACCAGCGCGCTCGTAGAACTCGGCTATGGACTCAGCCAGGTAGGCGGGGTATCCCCTTTCCGCCGGGATCTCCTCCAACCTTCCCGAGATGTCTCTCAGCGCCTCGGCCCAACGCGATGTGGAGTCGGCCATCAAGGCAACGTCGTACCCTTGATCCCTAAAGTACTCACCGATCGTGATGCCCATGAATATGCTCGTCTCCCTGGCCGATACGGGCATGTTGCTGACGTTGGCTATCATCACCGTCCTCTCGATCAGCTTCCTCCCCGTCCTAGGATCTTCCAGCTCTGGGAAGTGGGTCACGACATCAGCCATCTCGTTGCCTCGCTCACCGCACCCAACGTAGATAATTACATCGGCGTCAGACCACTTGGCCAGTTGGTGGAGCATGACCGTTTTGCCGGTGCCGAAGCCTCCAGGAATGGCGGCCGTCCCGCCCTTCGCCACCGGGAAGAATGAGTCGATAACTCGCTGCCCCGTTATCAGGGGTTCGACGAGAGTGACCCTATCCTTATAGGGTCTGGGGATCCTCACCGGCCATTTTTGAGCGAGGGTCAGTGTCTTTTTTGCTCCCCCATCCGTCTTCACGGTCGCTACTGGCTCTCCTACGGTAAATTTGCCCTCATTGATGTCTTCTATCGTTCCCCTTGTTCCCACCGGAACCAGGATCTTATGCTGGATCGCTATGCTCTCGGGAACCACACCGATGACATCGCCCTCAACAACCCTCTGTCCCTTTTTGACCCGGGGGGTAAAGTCCCACCTCCTATCCGGATCCAACGATGGGCTTTTAAGTCCCCTCACCATGAATGCTCCAGCCTTCTTCCACATCTCTACCTCGTAGCGCTGGAGACCGTCGTATATCGCCCCTATTAAGCCCGGGCCCAACTCCGCCATCAGAGGCAGGTCAAGGCTGACAACGGGCTCTCCGGGGCGCAATCCGCTCGTGCTCTCGTAGCACTGGATTGAGGTCTTGTTGCCGCTCAGCCTCACGATCTCGCCGATAAGTCTCAGATCTCCTACCTCGACGACGTCGCCTATCTTGGGTCTCTCCAAGTCGCGGGCAACAACGAGCGAGCCATTTATCCTTACTATTTTCCCCTCTGCCATATTCTCACGCAAAAAGCATCTCCCCAACCTTGGGCGCCAGCTTCTCCCTCAGTTTGAGGAGCCTCGACTCTAGGGTGTTGTAATAGGTCCTGCTCCCGTCGGCGCTGCTCATGATGATGCCACCCAGGCAGTTCAGATTCCCGGGCGCCAGACTCAATCTAACCTTCTGCCCCAGAGCCTTTGAAAGCTCCTTCTGAATCGGCGTGATATTCTTCTTGATGAATCTCTTGTCCCTCTCGTTTGCCGAAACGACTAACCCCCCGTCCCCTATATTCACCGCGGCCTCCCTCATCAGATCGATGAGTAGCTTTTCGTATTTCCTGCCTCCTCTCGACGCCATTTCTCCGATCCGAGCCCTAGCCTCCTCAAACACGCTGGAGATAGCCTCATCCTTTGCTTTCAATCTCAAGCCCCTCCCCTCAGCGACCGCACCCCCGATGGTTCGGCTTCTGATCATCCTCAATTCCGGTCCAGCGACCTGCAGCTGTAGCTTTTTGCCCTTTTCCCTCGCCCGTTTGATTATGGCCTTGGCCTTTCGTTTGGCTTGAGACAGAATCTCTTCGGCTTCTGCCCTGGCCTTTTCGGCTATCGTGTTCCGCATCGCCTTTACCGCGCTCATACCCGTAACACCTCCTGAAAAACAAACTCGACTGCCTTTGGGATGCGCTTTCGTGAGCTCTTCAAAATATCCTTCGCCCCCTTCCTATCACGGCTAAGAATCTTCTCGGCCTCCACCTTTGCCTCAGCCTCCTCCCTCTTGATCAGCTCCTCGATGGTCTTTCGAGCGGTGGCCTCGGCCAGAATCTCCCTACCCTTCCTCTCGGCCTCTGAGATGATCTCCTCGGCTTGCCTCTTGGCGTTCTCGATGAGTATGTTGGCCCTCCTTTCCTCTATAAGTAGTTCCAGACTCATCTCAGCTTCAACTTGGTCCCTACCGCCAGGCTCATTAGGGAGACCAGCTCCTCTAGCCTCTCGCCTCTCGACCCGGTCAGGTCGGGCACGATGGCGAAGACGGGTGTCACGTTCTCTGTCTTGAGCAGCTCGATGCGCATATCCGAGGTCCGCTTCGTGTACCTCTCCGGCATTATGATGACCTGAAACTTACCGCTGTTCATGACGTCTCGGAGGACCCCCCTCACGTCCTCCGATTTTTCAACGCTGAAACCTCTAGCACCGACGATCTCGAAGGCTGACACGAAGACGGGGTCACCGATCACTGCAACGTTCATTATCTAAAGAGCTAAGGTATGCAGAAATTTAAAATGCTGATCCATCTTCGGGATTGAAGATGTCCCCGATCAGAGATCTACGTGATGCCTGGAGGAGGAGCGGACAGGCGATCGATGTAGACTCTAGAATGATCGGGAAGAAGGTCATCCTTCGGGGTTGGGTTCACAGGAAGAGGTTTCACGGAGGGGTCCTGTTCATAGACCTGCGAGATCCCACGGGGACCGTCCAGCTCACCATCCACAGAGACCAGGTCGACGAGATGGTTTACCGAGAGGCGGAGAGGACCACGCTGGAATCGTCGATAACCATCGAGGGGGTCGTTAGAGCTGACAGAAGAGCGCCCGGTGGGGTCGAGGTCTCGGTGAATGACCTGAAGATCGTCAACCTCGCGAGGCCTTGGCCGATACAGAGGACCTCCGGGAAGATCTTCCTGCTGGATCATAGGCATCTACACCTCCGTAGCCCCAAGGTCAGAGCGGTGATGCTCATACGGTCCGCCGTTATCAGGGCGATGAGAGAGCACCTTGAAGGCGAAGGCTTCATCGAGGTTCAGCCACCCATCCTGATCAGCGTTGCGGTTGAGGGCGGTGCCACACTGTTCCCGATCGAATACTTTGGGAGGGGAGTTTACCTGACACAGAGCGGCCAGCTCTATCTGGAGGCGGCCATTACCAGCCTGGGAAAGGTTTACGGGCTGAACCCAAGCTTCAGGGCCGAGAAATCTAGGACGAGCAGGCATCTCACTGAGTTCTGGGAGGTGGAGTGCGAGGTACCCTTTGCCACACATGAGGACATCATCAAGCTTGAGGAGGACCTCTTGGTACGAGCCTGCTCTCATGTGGTGGAGCACTGCCAAAAGGAGCTCAAAGAGCTGGGTAGGAAGTTCGAGGTCCCACAGGCCCCTTTTGAAAGGATCACCTACGATGAGGCTATAGAGATTGCGAGCAAGATGGGAGAGCGCGTGAAATGGGGGGAGGAATTCGGGGCGAGAACCGAAAGGGTGATCTCCGAGCATTTCGAGGAGCCATTCTTCGTGGAGGGCTTCCCAACGATCTCTCGAAGTTTCTACCACAAGCCGAACCCCAAGGATGCCAAGGTAACGCTCTCATCCGATATGATGGCTCCAGGGGGATACGGCGAACTGTCGTCGGGCGGTCAGCGGATCTCTGACTACGAGCTGTTGGTTAAGAGGATCAGGGAACAGCACTTGCCTCTGGAGGACTATAAGTGGTATCTGGACCTAAGGAAATACGGCATCCCGCCTCACTCTGGCTTCGGACTCGGTATCGAGAGAACGGTGAGATGGATCTGCGCCCTGAAGCACATCCGTGAGGCCTGTCTCTTCCCCAGGACACCAGACAGGGTCCATCCATGAGGTGAGACGAGGGGACAGATTGGACATCAGCGTCTGTTTGATGTCTCAATTCTACTACCCCATCACGGGGGGCATCGAGAGGTACGCCTGCGATCTGTCTCGGTCCCTGGCGGATCTGGGCCTGGATGTTCACGTCGTGACACTTAAGCCTGCGGGCATGCCAAGGTACGAGGAGAACGAGAACGGTGTCCATATCCATCGCGTCGCGGGGAGGCTGGAGTCACACTTCGTTCTGGCACTGCCCCTGATGGCTCGGACCGCCGAGAGGCTCTGTAGGAGGAACGGGATAGACATCATACACGGACAGATCCCGCACATGCCGGATGTCTTGGTTTCGAGGTCGAGAGCCAAGGCGCGCTTCGTAGAGACGATACACGTTCCCCTCGACGTGGAGACCGAACCTCTGAGGACCGAGGACTTCCGGGACCTCCTATTCTGGGAAAAATTCGTCTTCGCCTCCTTCCCCACCTCCCGGATATTCGAGCGCCGTGTGATCGACAGGGCAGACGGACTCATCGGGGTCTCGAATTCGGTTAAGTGGGATGCGGTGAGATCGTACGATGTCAGCCCGGACAGGATCACGGTCATCTACGAGGGGATCTCCCCCGACCGTTACTTCGTGGATGATGAAGGATCGGTCGTACGGGAGCGCCTCGAGGTCGGCGACGATCCCCTGGTTCTCTTTGTCGGCAGGCAGTGTGCCAGAAAACGGATCGAACTCCTGATCCACGCTTTGGTGTCATTGAAGGAGGAGCACGGGGGTGTCAAGCTACTCATCGTAGGGAGGGAGACGAATTACACGCGAAGACTAAAGAACCTCGCCCTGGAGCTTGGAGTCGCGGACTCGATCAGGTTCGCGGGATACGTTCCGGATGAGGAGCTACCCAGGTACTACGCGGCGTGCGATGTGTTTGCCCTCACATCCCTGCACGAGGCGATGGGCCTGTCGGTTTTGGAAGCCATGGCCTCGGGAAAACCCACCGTTGTCCCGAATGTGGGTGGCTTACCCGAGGTGATCGAGGATGGTAGAACCGGGATGCTTTTCGAGGGGCTTGACGGCCTCGTGGATAGTCTCTCCACGCTCCTATCGGATGAGAGGTTGGCCAGGAGAATGGGAGCCGCGGGTAGAAGGCGGGTCCTCGAGAGATTTACATGCCAGAGGATGGCGAGAGAGACGCTGAGGCTCTACGAAAAGGTTCTAAGCTGATGGGCCCTCACCCGTGTACGTGGCCCTGACCATGACATGGGCCCTCGCATACTCCCTGAGGTCTACTACCTCGTCGATTTCAAATCTCCGATCCCTCAGGACCCTAAGCTCCCGCTCATATACCTCCTCCACCGGTCTCGTCGCATCGATACTACTGGCCTTGATGGCAATCATGGCGCCTTTGCCCGATTCGAGATACCTCTCCGTATTGTCCGCCAATATCTCGGCCTGATCGGGCTGAGCGATATCGCAATAGATGGCATCCACCTTACCGATGAACAGCTCGTACATCTCGGGGTGTCGCGCATCTCCGAGGATTGGGAACATGTTGGGCCGTCTCCTACAGACCCGGATAAGATCCCGCATCGGACGGGGAGCGAACTCCACGCAGAACACCCGGCCGCCGGGTCCAACAATATCCGAGACGTGAGAGCTCGTCGTGCCGGAGGCAGCCCCCAGATAGAGGACACCGCTGCCTGGGCCAAAGGAAACCTCTTTCAGACCTCTAAGGAGAGCGGCTGACAGCTTGCTCCTGAAGGGGTTCCATAGCCTGTATTCCTTCCCCCTGATCCTCAGGATTCTTTCACCGTAGACGGCTACACCCGGTGCTAGACTCACCGTTGCCGGATGCTTAGCGCCGTCGACATCCACCCAAAAAATGCCTCTTGTAGCTGGATCCTCTTGAACCCTGGTCACTTCTTCGACCTCTCCAGGTCCTCCATCCTGGCTTTCAGCTCGTCGCCTATGAATCGACCCGAGAAAGCATCCGACCTCGCGGCGATCGCAACCTTAGCGGCCAGTGCCCGCGCCAGCTTCCCCCTCTTAGCCCTCGAGGAGCGGTGGATCATAGGGTGCTGGAAGATTATGCCGTGCTTTGGCATGCCCTCGCCCGATCTCAGGGCCCTGAACAGTGCCTTCTCGGCACCCAAAACTTGGATCCTACTCGATGGCATCTTTGCCAGGCTGTCGATTCCACCAGCCCGGGAGATCAGCTTTGCCCCAAGAAGGGCGCCGACCACCGTCTTGAGGTTGGGAGCCACTCTCTCCATGATGCTGCCAAGGTAGTGCTCTAGGTTCTCGCGAGTCTCGTACAGTCTTGAGATGCTGGAACAGAGATCCCGTATCCTTGTCAGATCATCGTCGGAGAGAGGGGCTCCTGCCGATCCACTCGACGTCCGAGCAACCCTTCTAGCCTCCTTTTTGGACAGACCGAACTCCACAAGCCTGTCAACCTCTGTGAAACCCTCTCTGGATCCTATCTCCGAAATCAATTTCATGAGGGTCTCCCCATCCCGGATCGCTCCACAGAGCTCGGGAAAATATAGCCCATACCATTCTCGAACATTCGATACGAGAACATTCAGAGATCTGTCCAAATTTTCCAGGGTCTCTACCCCTCGGATGATGAGCAGGTCTCTTCTCTTTAGGGCCTCCCGGGTCTTAAGCGAAGCCAGCGACACCGAGATTCCGTGTAGGATCTTCTCCAATTCCTTGCCGCTCGAAACGAAACCCGTTCCTAGTGCGAATTTCGACAGGTTCCTTCGTACGAGACCAACGCCACCGACCTCCGCCACCCTGGCTTCGATACCCAGCCCGTCCCTGAGTGATTCAGCGAGTCGCCTGTCACCGACTCGTACTCTCGAGTACCCCTTTCTCCGCAGGATACCGACCAGATTCTTGAGCTCGTCAACGATTTCTCCGTTCTTTGTCCGGAGGATGCGATCACTTATCCCATCGACGTCCTTTGGAAACAGGACCTGACTGACGACCTTTCCCTCATGGAGAGCGAAAAAACCTATGAGAGATGGGACGATCTCTGCTTCCATCGAGAAGTAGATCGCCTGAGGAGTTATGTTTTTAGATCCTCACCCTTTTACCGCAGCAATCGTGCCTGAATCTCCCCAGCTCTCGCTCGACCCTGGCTAGTTGATCGGAGTTGAACACGGGCCCCTCCCTACAAACACGGTAGCCACCTATGGCGCATGAACCACAGATTCCGATTCCGCATCGCATGTATCGATCAAGGGATGCCTGAAGCGGGATCCCGATGCGCCTACACTGCTCAAAGAGATCCCGAATCATTCTCTCCGGACCGCAGGTGAAGACCATGTCGATCTTTCCCCTTAACAAGGTCTCAGTCACGACGGTCACAAAACCCTTCTTTCCGTAGGACCCGTCGTCGGTGGCCGCAAGCACCTTCCCTCTCCCGACCGCCCCCATCCTATCCAGGAACAGCAGCTCCTCCCTGGTGCGAGCACCCAAGGCGACATCAAACCTCACCTCTCCCCACTCAGCGAGTCTCTTCGCCAAAGGAAGAAGCGGAGCGGTTCCGACACCCCCGCCGACCAGGAGGGCTTTGCCCCTATCGAATCCGGAGAAGCCCCTTCCGTAGGGTCCGCGTATCCCCAGCAGGTCACCCACCGATAATTGGTGTAGCCTGGCGGTGGCGTCACCCACCTTGCGCACCGTGATCGAGGTCCGGGTGGATCCCACGCTCGAGAGGCTCATGGGGATCTCGTCTACGCCGAGGACATTGACCATCACGAACTGCCCTGGTTTAGCCTCCTTGGCTGGGGGGTAGTCGAAGTGAAACGATTTGATGGTCGGGGTCTCCTCCACGATCCCCAGAACCCTCACGATCGTGCCCCTATCCATCACTCACCATGGGCCAACCCCACGATCTCTCTAACAGATTGGAAGCCGTTGTCGCTAAGGTACACCTCTAATCCAGATTGGATCTCCTTAAACACCCCTAGGTCCCGGCTAGCGATAGCCGTTCCCACCTGTACGCCGCTCGCCCCGGCGAGGAGGAACTCCACGGCATCCCTCCAGTCGGTCACCCCCCCAGCACCGAGGATCGGTATGGAGACGTTCTCATACACATCGTAAACGCAACCAACAGCGATGGGCTTTATGGCGGGCCCCGACAGACCTCCGAAAAGATTCGATAGAATCGGTCTTCTGATCTCGACATCGATCGCCATGGCCCTCATTGTGTTGATCGCCGTGATCCCGTCGCCCCCACCATCCTCGATAACCTTGGCCAGCTCGGAGGTCCTGGGATAGGAAGCGCTGATCTTCGCGAACACGGGAACGCTGATCGATCCCTTCACCGCCCTCACCACATCGGAGACGAGATCAGGCCGTGTCCCTATCTCCACCCCCGTTTCCTCCACGTGGGGGCAGGAAAGGTTCAGCTCGATGGCGTCGGCTCCGGCTGACTCCACTATGGCCGCTGCCTTAGCGTAACCTTCGGCCGTGTATCCGTAGACACTACCGATGACAGTGACGCCCCCCTCCTTCGCCTCTCTGATCTCCTTAGAGAACTCTCTCGCTCCGGGATTGGCTAAGCCCATAGCGTTCAGGTATCCGCCTTGCACCTCAACTAGAGTTGGATTCGGGTAGCCCTTCCTGGGCTCAAGGCCCACGGATTTCGTCACCACGGCTCCTGCCCCCTCCTCGTACACCCTCGCCATCAGTGGCGCCGTCGTTCCGAGCACACCTGACGCGAGTATAGTAGGGTTCCGCAGTCTTAGACCCGCCACGTCGACCTCAAGACTCGGCATCTTCTAATCGGCTTCCATAGGTGGTAAAAGAACTTATCGCGGAGGGCGCTCTCTGAAGATATATCAACCAGCTCGTCATTTACACGACGAAAGGGCCCGTAGCTCAGCCTGGTTAGAGCGCGAGGCTCATAACCTCGTGGTCGGGGGTTCGAATCCCCCCGGGCCCATTTTGCCAAAATAAAGCAAGCAACAGAATCGACTTGTCCAAGGGAGGAGTTAGAGACGGCTACTTCTGGACGAGTACTCGTTCGCCTTCAACTGTCTTCAAAGTCTGCAAAACCCTATCCCGTTTTTCTCGCCCCACTTCTGGATGCTCTTGAGTATGTCAACAGTAATATCTATCATAGGGCACTCCACTGAGCTGTCGCAGATTACCTCCAGAATCTGGCCCGGTTTCATTTTTCCAGTCGATCTCTCGTTCCATAGATAGGATATGGGGAGTCTTTTCCCCTGGCGTCAAAGGTCCGGTCAGACTCGATCTCGGGCATTAGTAGCCACCGAGCATCTCTATTTCGACCATAGAGACAAAGCGAGCATTCGGAAAGCGCCTTTCGATGAAGCGCTTCACTGGAACCACCGAATCCACTCCCTCAACGATGAACGGTCCCCTCTTATAGGGAGTCAGTTTAAAGTGCTCGGCCACCAGCTCGAGTGCTTCCTTCCTCTCTTTTGGGTCGGTGAAATGCAACGCCAGTAGCACAACGGGCTTGCCCGAAACCCTCCGCTTTTCAATCGCAACCTGCACGACCCTCAGCCTCCGTAGCTCTTCTCGTCCCTGACAGAACAGTACTCTTCATACCTGCAGAGGGTGCATCCATCACCCTCTACCGAGGGATCGTAACGCTTATGCACATCACACATCAGGCCATTCGTCCGTACGATGGTGCACAGCCTACAGAAGCGCTCCCTTTGTTCCAACGCCGATAAATCGAGGCCTGCCAGTTCCTGTGCGAAGTTCCTCAGTTCTCCATCGAGCTCCCTCAGACCCTCGACAGCGATCACCGCTCCTCGCGAACCCCTGAGATAGTGGCTGACAGCCGGCTGAGTTATACCCAGAGCCTTTGCGATTTCCACCTGTCTCATCCCAAAGTCTCTATAGAGCCTTCTAACGACTGCTCCTCTCAGTGCCGGAAGGACTGATTTTACGGCCACCTCGCATGCCGTTAACATCGTTCATTGTTAGCCCCACGAGATTTAAATATTACATATGTAATAGGCAATAGTTTGGGTGAGCAATTCCCGGAACCACCAAAGGGTTTGACGGATAAAGAGGAGGAAGTATGGGAGAGTCTCAAGAAGGTAGTGGATCCCGAGTTCGGATTCTCGATTATCGCTAGAGGACTCGTAGACGAGATCAAGGTCAAGGGGGAAAAGGCGGTTATTAAATACCATCTCACCGTTCCCTTCTGCCCGCCCGTCTTCGCCCTACACATCGGGAGGCAGATCAGGGAGCGGGCCAAAGAGGTTCAAGGCATTCGCGATGTGGAGGTCATGGTGCAACAGCACATGCAGAGCGATATGATCAATGAGACTCTACGAGAAGAGGAGTAAAGGGCTATAATGCCGACGGTCAGAGTCGATAAAGACGAATGCATTGCTTGCGCCTCCTGCTACCAACTTTGCCCAAAGGTATTCGAGCGCGAAAGTGACGGAAAAGCCCGAGTAGCGAGATCACTCATAGTTCGAAACGAGCCTTCGTTTACAATCGGGAAGATAGGCCCCGAGTATATCGAATGTGCCAGGTTGGCCGAGGGTGCATGTCCAGCAAGCGCCATCGCGGTGGAGGAATGATGTGGTAACCGCTTCGGTTTACAAGGAAAGGATCGAGCGTCTACAGGAACTCCTATCGGAACGTGAAATTGACGGCGTCGCCATCATCGATCTCGAGAACTACTTCTACTTCACGGGCGACACCCGCAAGCAGCCCAGGTTGTACGTCCCAAAGTCTGGGGAGCCACTCCTTCTGGTCTTCCGTGGGGAAGAGGAAGAGGCGCGAAGAGAGTCATGGATCAGGGACATACGAACTTATGGCAGCATGCATGAGATGATGACTGGCGTAATCAGCTGGATCCAAGAGCACAACATTAAGACGATCGGTTTCGACTTCGAATTTGCGTTGCCAGCCTTTCTTCTCGAGAGGTTCAAGTTGGCGAACCCGACCCTTAAGGTTGTCGATGCCAAAGACGCGTTCATGGAACTCAGAATGATCAAATCTCGAGAGGAGGTGGATCTCATGAAAAGGGCTGCCGAGATCGCCGCTGAGGGCATGGAGGTGGCGAAGGGTGCTCTAAAAGAGGGGGCGGTGGAGTTTGAGGTCGCGGGAGAGGTCGAGTACGCCATGAGAGGGAGAGGAGCAGAGAGGTTTGCCTTTCCCACCTTCATAAACTCTGGTTATCGATCTCATTGGCTACATGGCTTGGCGACCAGAAAGGGGATCGAAAAGGGTGATCTTGTTCTGGTTGACGTGGGGCCTGTGTATATGGGTTATTGCGCCAACATGACGCGCATGTTCGTGGTTGGGGACCCAAATGATGATCAACGCAAGCTCATCGATTTGTACATAAAGGCACGCCAAGCAGCGGTTGATGCGGCAAGACCAGGAACGATGCTCACAGAGCTCGACAACGTAGCCCAAAGGGTCATCACCCAGGCTGGATTTGGGGAGTACTACGTTAGAGGCATAGCACACGGCGTCGGCTTGTCCTTTGAAGAGAAACCCTTCCCGACCATATTCCCGGAGGACAATGTCGTGGAACTTAAGCAAAACATGACCATCTCAATAGGCCACCCTATTCTGTCCCTACCTAGTATTGGTGGAGCAAGAGTTGAGGATGGCTTCCTGATCACACGTGAAGGTGCTCGACGACTTGTCGAGTATCCCGAAGAGTTGATGGTAGTCTAGATGCTCGATGGCCACAGCGAATACTAAGATCCTCATAAACGCTTCCGCCGAGCGGTGTTGGTCGGTCATATCTGAATTAGAGACCATCGGTCTATGTTTGGTCTTCGTTGAAAGGACAACGCCCATTGATGAGGAGAAGGCTTTGTGAGAACTGAAGGGGCAGCAGGCGACAATTACTAAGACGAAGAGCATTGAGGCACAATTCACGCGTAGATCCCCTCTCAAAGAGATCGAATGGCTAGCCTCGGGCGGAAACTTGACGGTGAAGGGGGCTATCGAGTTGACATCCATGGGAGGTGACAAGACTGAGGCCAGGTTCGAGCTGACCATGGACATCAAAGGAGCGCTAGGCATGGTTCTTCGCCCCATGATCTCAAGTATGATAGGCTCGAGGGTCGATGTCCTTGCCCAGTGCGTAAAGGAGAGGTCAGAAGGGAGCCAGGCTGCTTAGTCGTTGTCCGGGTATCGAGAATGAGGCCGAGGAGGAATGAGTTCTTCTAGAAATAAACGGCTTGACAAAAGGTGCCAAAAGGTGCCGAGCGCAAGCTCCGATCTTAATCGTGGAGTTAGCGGGGCTTAAA
>JBHIEI010000031.1:0-15406 GCA_046760555.1 Bathyarchaeia archaeon | reverse complement strand
GACCCATTCAGCCGTGCGAGTGCCTCCTCTACGGAAGATGCCGCGATGCATACTATGTTGTGGGCCTCGGCTTGTCTTTTGGACCCGGGACTGAAATTGGGGACGCAGATCGCGATGACGTGATTCGGACGGTTCAACCCCCTCCTCAGCACAGGGGAGTCGAGGACCTCGGCGTAGAGGGCGGCGATCTCTCTAACCTCGACCTGAGTCGACGCCATCATCACTCGAAGAACCAGCGTCCTTCGATTTTTTCCCTCCGTCTTGACGCCGAAGAGGTCGAAGCGATGTTCGGCCCCCGACAATCCGACGATGATGCAGGGTTGATCGACAACGTATCCCCTTTCCCTCAGGAAATCGGCTATCGGAGCGACATCGAAGAGCTTCGGAGCGAGTTCGTCTATCCTCTCCTCGTTGATGTAATAGGCGTATAGATCGCGTGAGGAGGCATTCTCCGATGGGAACCGGCGCTGGCACTCGTTGCACGATGTAACCGTTTTGGGCGTTGAGAATTTCTTGCCGCATTTCTGGCAGATGTAAGTCGGTCCGAGTCGACGATAGTCCACGCCGATCTGCTTTAGTATCTTTCGGCATTTCGGGCAGAGGTAACCACCTCGCTCGGTCAAGAAGTCGCTCTCAAATCCCACATGCCCACACGTGATGTGCTCCAGAACATCCCCGTGTGTCAGATTTTCAGAGCCGCACGACGGGCAGATCGGAGATGGGCTTAAACTGATCCCCCCACAGCTGGGGCAACTCAAAACCCTTTTCGTTATCTCCCTTCTCAAGAACCCAGCTTCAAACAGACGTTTCACGCAGGAATGGAGTGATTCGGATGCAATGGCCAGCTTCTCCTCCGCTTTTGGATACGTGATCACCGTTTTTGCTTTGATCTGCTCCTCTATCCTTGGGAGATCCCTTCTAATGAGGGAGCTAAGGATGCTCTGGCAGGCGTGGTTGTTGAGTAAGCCTCCAGCCACCTTTTTCACGCTTACGGTTCTTTCTCGAGCACGGGGCTGTGCATCCATTAAGGGCATGAGTTTTCTCCACCCCTTGCCGTAACGTACCTCATTCGATAGAAGATCTCCCTCCCCCTCCTGATCTTTTCAGCATGTCCAAGCCTGACGAGCTCATTGAGGTGGGTGCTCTCCAAGCTTCTGTGTCTGGAGCATTCGTTAGCCACTTGGCTCGCTGTCGCCTGCCCGAGACGGACCACGACTGCGGCCGTTCGTCTCAGGTGATCTGGTAGAGCGAAGAGCCTCAGGATGCTCAGTGTATTCATCGATGATCTTCTCTCCAGGGCTTCGAGGCGACTCATGACCGAGGTTAACTGTTCTTTGATCTCCTCGATCTCCTCCTGGATCATTCCCAGAGCTCTCGATCTAGAGTTCCGTTATGATGCGGCCGGCGATCTCCTCAATCACCTTGGCGTAGGGGTGGTCCGGATGTCTCAGCGAGAATACTCCCTTGCTCCTGCTGATCATGATGTCCTCAAAGAAGGGGATCACGCCGATTATCGGCTCGTTCAACGTCTTCTCGATGAGCTCCTTGATATAGGGCTCCCCACCCCTCGGCACCAAGTTGATCAGCAGGTACGAGTCCTTTCCGAGCTTCGAGGCGATGGCCAAGGAGATGTAGGCACCCGTGAGGTCTTGTTGATCGATCCTCATTAACTCGACCAGAAAATCGGACATCGAGATCGCCAATACGACATCCTCGCCGATGCCCGGGTGGTTGTCGATGAGCAGGTAGTCGAGGTTGAGCTCGTCGGCGATCTCGCTGATCCCCTTATTGAAGTGAGAGACCTCGTACCCTTTCTCGATGATCCTCAGCACGTCATCGAGCTTGAAGCTTGCAGGAATGAAGTGCAGACGACCGCTCTTGATCCCGAGATGCTCCGTCAGGTCCGTTACGATGTCGTGCGCCTCGCACCTTCTGAAGAGGTAGTCATTCAGCCTCCACTTCAATCCCTTCGAGGGGACATCGAAGATCACGTGGAGGCCGGGAGCCTTCAGATCCAGATCGACGGTTCCTACGTTCTTACCCTTGGAGGATAACGCAACGGCTAGGTTGGCGGTGAAGTTGCTCTTACCCGTTCCTCCTCTGAAAGAGTGTATGGCTATCCTTTTGGTCAAATTCTTCCCTAATCCCTCCTTGATTCCTCCAGGATCCTCCTGTAGACGGGGCTCTTCTCAAATTCGCGGATGGTTTCGCGCGCCACTTTAAAGTCAACCTTGCCTCGCAACCCCCCGAAGAGGATGAGCTCGTTCAGCGCATCCGCCGCCTTTTCCATCTCTATCAACACGATGCCCATAGCCGCCTTGTTGTCGAAAACCGCCATGAAATTCGCTTTTGCCAAGGGCATTATCAGCACTCGCCCATTCTCGCATGTGAGAATCATCGACTCCAGGTGCCCAAGTTTCAAGCGCCTCGCGACCTGGATGCCTCCTCCGCTCAGAGTCGAGGAGATCGCCGCGAATATCTCTACGGGCTCCTTAGAGCTTTTTGGTCGTGAAAGCACCCATCAGGAACCCTTCGGGTGATGTGACCGCGCATAGATCCACATCGGCAGCTCGAGAGAACTCCTTCAGGATCCGTTCTATCTTCCCTTTAACGCTCATGTCGATTTTATGTTTATACAGGGTTTGTGTCTAGACACTATTTAGGCTAGAAGAACAATTGATCAGAACAATTAATACTGACTTAATTAGCCTTGACGAGTCCGCTTTGTTTCTAAAGAGATTAGGTAGTGCTGACGGGGATTGAGCCGAGGATCGTAGGAGCCAAGGTTCTAATCAATGGTTCTCGCCCATAAAAGGCTCTGACGAGCCTCCAATCGATGGAGGTTAGAGGTGGGCGAGGGGCAGCAGAAGGGCGGGGTATTCGATCTTATTACCTCCACGGTCACGCGATCTTCCAGGGCCGCCTAGTCGGGACTCGCACTTTCCATTTAATGGTTTCCCTCCAACCACATCCTAGGTCGCGAACCCTTTAAGGGCTTCGCTAAGCCTTTGGCCCCTTTCTAGAAGACCTGTCTATTGTCGGCTCCTCCAGAGAAGCCAAGCTTTATTCGTTTGTAAAGCCCGTATAGTAGCCCAATTAGGCTAAGTTTTTATCGGGTTTGGGCGTTGCATAATGAGCCAAGAATGGCACTAGAAGAGATCAACGTACGAGAGGTCATGTCGAGTCCCGTAGCCACGGTCGACGAGGATGCTGCCGTGAGGGACGCGGCGAAGATCATGAAGAAGCGCAAGATCGGAAGCGTCATAGTCACCTCCAAGGATGGCAAACCCGTGGGTATCGTCACCTCCGACGACATCGTCAGGCGACTGGTCGTAAAGGATCTGAAGCCCAGCGAGGTCCCCGCGAAGAGGATTATGAGCCACCCCGTGATAGCCATATCCCCAGAGGCTAAGGTGGAGGAGGCCGTCGAGCTCATGAGGCGTCGGGATGTGGAACGCCTTGCCGTGATGGACTACGACAAGATGCAGCTGGTGGGTGTCGTATCAGCGGTCGATATAACCCGAATCGCCCCCATGGTCTTCGCCGTCAACAGCGAGCGCCTTAAGATCCAGGGATCCGAGGAGGAGCTATCGGCACCCCCGCTCGCAGGGTATTGTGATGAGTGCGGGGAGTGGTCCGATGTCCTTCGGGAGATAGGCGGAAAATTCATCTGCAGGGATTGCAAGGAGGACTACTACAAAGAGGTTTGATCTTCTCCAGCTACTCTGTTGTCGGTTGAACGGTTTGGGCTCGAAGGGGGAAGGTTTGGATAGCCGCTCATCCGAAGCTGAGTGAATTGGTCGTCGACCTATGCATCAGGGATGTGAAGATCCCAACCAGATCGGGTCTCGTTGGTTGTGGTTTGGCCATCGATGAGGGAAAGGTCCACCGGTTAGCCAAAGCGCCCAACCTTCCGAAGGCCTCAGAGTATGTCAAGGGCAAAGGTAAGCTGGCGCTGCCCGGGCTGATAGACGTCCACGTCCACTGCAGGGACCAGGGTCTGGCCCACAAGGAAGATTTCTTCACGTGTACACGCGCCGCTGCTATGGGAGGGTTCACAACGATCCTCGACATGCCCAACAATGAGCCGCCGACGAATAACGGGCTAAGACTTCGTGAGAGAGCGGCTACCGCTAGGCGCAAGATCGTGACAAACGTGGGCTTCCATTGCACTTTCCCAGAGAGTGAAGACGGTGTGAAGGGGTTATGCGAAGAGGGCGCCATCGGGTTCAAGATCTATCTGGTGAAGCCCATCACCGCGATAGACGTCGATGATGATGATGCCCTAAGGGGTGCCCTGTCCTGGGCGGCGGTCTATGGGAGAACGGTTTCTATCCACGCCGAGAGCAGGGAGATTGTTGAGAAGCTTACCGCGGATCTGAGGGGAAGGGGCAGAAACGATCTTGAAGCCTTCTCGCTTGCTCATCCTCCCGAGGCTGAGGTGGGCGCAGTTGAAAGGGTGTTGAGCCTTGCGAAAGAGGTAGGCGCAAGGATCCATTTCTGTCACGTCACCGTAGGCCGGGCAATTTCCATGATAGATAGGGCTAAACGCTCGGGCCTCTCGGTGACCAGCGAGGTGACCCCCCACCATCTCCTCCTCACTCGAGAAGACATGGTGAGGATAGGGACCACGGCGTTGGTCGACCCACCCTTAAGGGAACCAGCGGATCGTGATCGGCTGATGTCCGCAACGGCAGCCGGCACGGTTGATGTCGTGGCGAGCGATCACGCCCCACATATGATCGATGAAAAAATTGGGCAACGGATCTGGGATGTCGCAACCGGCTTCCCGGGACTCGAGACCGAACTCCCACTGCTCCTAACGCAGGTGAATGGCGGAGCCCTCACCGTCCAGAGGCTGGTTCATTTGCTCTCCGAAAACCCTGCGCGTATCTTCGGTCTAGCTGGTAAGGGAGGGCTCAGAGAGGGCTACGACGCGGATGTCACCATCGTGGATCCCAAGGAGGAGTTCAAGATAGATCCGTCCGCCTTCCACTCGAAGGCAAAGTACTCCCCCTTCGAGGGTGTTAAGGTCAAGGGGAGACCCGTAAGGGTTTTGGTCCGGGGCAGAACGGTCATGGAGGATGGTGAGATCGTTGCAGAACCCGGGAGTGGCTCGATCGTGGCCCCTAGAATTTCGTGAGTAGCTCCACTTCTCCGTTGGGGTATATTCTCGCGCTAGCCTTCCTCGCGAGATAGCACAGGAACACGACCCCCACCGCGTAGGTGGCGGGATGCCTGTGAGCATACTCGATGTGGATGCCCAGCACGGTCGTTCTCCCACCTAAACCCATCGGACCTATTCCGGTCTGATTTGCTGCGCTCATCAGCTCCTCTTCCAGTTTGGCCACGTCAGCCTCAGAGCTCCTCTCACCCACCTCCCTTAGCGTAACGGCCCTCTTGGCGAGTTTCATGGCTGTCGCGCCCTCTCCCGCGATCCCAACCCCAACGATCGTGGGCGGGCAGGGCTGGGCCCCCGCACCGATGATCGAGTCTATCACAAATCCCCTCATCTTTTGGATCCCATCCGCTGGGCGGAGCATCGCCAGAGCGCTCACGGTTTCCGATCCCCCTCCCTTGGTGAGAGCCGTTAGATCGACATGGTCCCCATCGAAGATGTCCCACTCGATCGTAGGTACGAAACTCCCGGTGTTGTCACCGCTGTTGACCCCCGAGATCGGGTTCACGGCGTTGGGTCTTAGCGGTATCTTATCGGTCGCCTTCCTCACGGCCTCGGTCAGGTACTTGGGGATCTTTGCGAGATTGGGGAAGCGATCACCGGCGTCTACGAAAAATGAAACGAGTCCCGTATCCTGACATATGGGTCTCCGAGTCTCCTCAGCCAGTTCCAGGTTCCTCATCATGCTTGACAGCTGGCTCTTCGCCAGTTCACTCTCCTCGTGCTCGTACGCCTGCCTCAGCGCGTCGCTGATGTCCCTGGGCAACCTGGTAACCGCCAGTTTCAGCAGCTTGACCGCCGTACTCTCGATAACGGACTTCAGTTCCACCATCTTCCGAACTATAAGCATGTGATCTTTAAAGACAGGAGATGCCAACTCATGAGCTCAAAACCCCACTATCCGAGGAAACCGTTCGGGATCTATCGGTGAGGGACGTTATGTACATTACCGGCGATCTCGTGACACTACGCGACAGGGGTGCGAAGAGGTTGGCGGGCTCGGAGCGGCCCCCGCTGCCTTTGGGAGGATCGGCAATCTTTCACTGTGGTCCCCTGGTCAGGGAGGTGCGAGGAGAGTGGAAAGTGATTGCGGCGGGACCCACCACAAGCATGCGGATGGAGGACTACCAAGCCGAGGTCATCAGGAAATTTGGGGTGAGGATCGTCATCGGGAAGGGTGGAATGGGAGAGCAGACCAGAGAGGCGATGAGGCGATTTGGAGCAGCCTACCTGGCGTTCACGGGTGGAGCCGCACAGCTGACCACCAAATCGATAAAGAGAGTCAAGGACGTATTCTGGCTGGATCTAGGGATGCCTGAGGCGATGTGGATCCTCGAGGTCCAAAGATTTGGTCCCTGCATCGTTGCCATCGACTCGAAGGGAAACGATCTCTTTGAGCAGGTCTTAGGCAGGGCGAGATCGAGGAGGATCGGCTGAGAGCTCCTGTCACGATCCTCGCGGCAGTTGATTCCAGGAAGATCTAGCCACCTGACCGATCCGTCCAACCAGCGATCAGGTTCCTCAGCCTCTTCACCGCACTGATCTTTTCTCTGTCTCCGAGCCTGGCTTCCCTGATCCCCTTTTCGAGTATCTCGATCAATCTATCCATCTCCTCCCGCTTTATGGGAAAGGGCACCCCGTCCTTGCCTCCCACGGTGAAGCTGAACCTGACCGGATCCCTCCAGCTGGGAGGATCTCCGTATACGAGATCCGAGATCAGGGCGAGACCCCTGACGGTGGCGGGTCCTATGCCCTTCATGCTGAGCAGCTGCTCGTAGTTCTTGGGCTGGAACTCGTAGGCTCGTTGCACGGCGCTCCAGTTCAGGTTCCTGGGCATGTACAGAGCGTCGATGACGAATTCCCTCTCTTTTTCGCCGACGGTTGGGAAGTAGTCCAGCAGGGACCTCTGATGCTTGGGCCGGATCGACCTCAGCATCCTCATCACCACGCCCGGTTTCTCCTTCGACAGATCGGTGCAGGTTCGCCGACATGACTCGCTCTCCATCGCCGTCATATCCAGGGCGACCTCCCTTCTAACGTCACAGACAACCGCGCTGTGCGGTTCAACCACGTAGCTCTTGACGTCGCTCGAGAGCCAGTGATACCTCCTCGCCATGTGTTCCCTAGTGTCCATACCCTGCTGGATGACCGCCCAGGTCCCCTTTTCGGACACGAAGAACGCGTGGTGATACAACGGGTAGCCCGCCTGAATCGCCGCGCTATCCACCTTCGCACACATCCTGCTGGCATACGACAAGCTCTCGGTTCTAGCGGTCGAAAATCCGAAGGCGGAGGCGATCTCCTCGATCTCGGAGGGTGCCATCCTCGAGCGTTTCCCCTTTCCACCCGCAACCGCCAAGCCGGTCTCATCGCCGTCGATAACCGTCTTCAGGACCCCGGTCGTGACGGTTGTTAGGCCCGAGCTATGCCAATCGTAGCCCAGCGTGCAGCCCAGCGCTTGAAACCAGTAGGGATTGGATATCCGCTTGATGATCTCCTCGGTTCCGTACTCATCGACTATCGCCGCCACGATGGGTTTGGCTAGCCTCCTCATCCTAGAAACGAGCCACCTCGGAGCCACGCCGTAGTGAAGGGGTAGTTTGGCTACCCCCGCCCTTATAGCCACAAGGTGAAAGCGATTGACAGGATTTAGATCTTCCAGTACATCTTGCGAGCCTAAAACGTCGGGGTAGCGTATCGTAGAACGAAATAGCATCCCAGCACGAGCAGGAAGAGGGCGCAGGCGGCCGTTATCACCCGGTGAGACCCGGCCCCAAGGTATCGCCCGCCCCTATCCACGGAGATCGATACGAACGAGAACCAACCGATGTCCGAGCAGAGATGGCCCGCCACCCAGGTTAGCGCTCCTACGATCGACGCGACCTCGAACGCATACATAAGCTGGGAAAGCCCCACCGTGATCCACCATGGCATCCACGTGGGATTGAAGACGGTAAAGGCGACTCCCCCGAGAACAGGCCCATATCGAGTCCTCGCACTGCGCTGCACCTTGAGCTCGCCCGATAGAGCGGTTCGCAGCATGAGCGTGCTGACGATCAGGAGGGCGACCCCGCCTATGACGCCTATCGCCCGCTTCAACGCCGGGGTGACCAAGGCGGCTAGACCCAGACTGATGAGGAAGAGCAGGACAACCTCGGCCGCGGAGTGGCCGAGTGCGCTGAGCGGTCCCGACTTCCATCCCCTGCGCATGGTGTCGTCTAGCACGAAGGCCAGTAGAGGACCGGGGATCAACGCCCCCGACAGGCCAACGACGAAACCCAGGAGGAACTGAAAAAGGGTGACGAACATGACTCAGGACTGTGACTTACTCAGGACGATGTTACGCATCGTGATGGCGTCTTTGTCCAGGAGGGGGCTTTCGGAGATGATCACGGGCGAGAACCCCAGCTCTACGATTGTTTCGGCTAGTGGTTCAAAATCAGGTCCGTACCCTCCCTCCCCGAGGGCGTGGTGCCTCAGCTCCCCCCTTTGAGTAAACTCGACCGGCGTGAAGTGGCAGTGTAAGTTCTTCACAACCTCACCACCGAGTCTCTCTTCGATCGCTTCCAGGATTTCCGCATAGTCCCTCTTGGCTTGGATCACGCCCTGTCCTCGGGCATGGATGTGGGCGAAGTCGACCGTGGGTCTCGACAGCTCCACTGCTTCGCACATGGTGATGATCTCCCCAAGATCTCCGAGTTGCGTCACCTTTCCCGTCGTCTCCGGGCCGAGCCACACGTTCTTTATCCCCTCCTCTTGAGCGGTGGCGATCACCTCCCGCATCGCTTCAATGGATGCCCTTAGTGCATTCTCCTTGAAAAGCTTCCCGTAGGAGCCGGGATGGAATACGACCTGCTGAGCGCCCATCCAGCTCGCCAGCCTCATCGAGCTGATCAGGCGTTCTACGGATTTTCTGCGCGTCTCGGCTCTTTCCGATGGCAGATTAACGAAGTAGGGCGCGTGAAGGGACAGCCGGACATCGTTCTTCTGAGCGTTCTCTTTGAGAGCCCTAGCCCTGTCCGCGCCCACGACCTGGTCAGGCATGCCCATCCTGACCGCCTGAAACTCGAACGCGTCTAGCCCCTCATCGGCGAGGAAAGCGGGGACATCGACCATGGCGCACTTAAACCATGGTGGCTTACCAGCGGGACCAAATCTCGGTTTCATTGTTGAGCCCTTTAATTGTATCGTACCGATACATTTCACTATTGGATCAACGCAGGAAAAGGGTCCTTAAATAAATTTTGGGCTGTGATCTGGGACGACTCTACAATGGACTTTGTTTCCGGTCCAAGAGGTAAACTCAAAGAGGGGTCGAATGCGAGGGGTATATCGACGTTAGTGGCAACTGTGCTGGTTCTCGCGGTCGCTGTCACGTTGGTGGGCATAGTGGCATCATGGGCCACCGGGTACCTCGAGATGATACTCGGCAGCACAGGGGTTTTGGTTACCGTCGAGAATGTCCAATTCCTAGAACCGAACCAGATCGTGGTGACTCTCTCCAACAAGGGGACGTCGGAAACGACCATCAGGGAAGTTTTCATCAACGGTGATGCTGTGCCATGGCACATGGAGGTGGAGTCGAAGGAGACCGCATCGGTCAGACCGGAGCAGATCGGAAGGATCACCGTCCCCTACGATTGGGAGGGCCATACAAGCTACTCTATAAAGATCCTTACGTCGGGCTACTTTCAAGTCGCTGCCTCCGTGACCTCTCCAAAGGAGGTGGGTTCCCAGATTGACTGACACAACCCTTGTTGGGATTTCCATCACCCCACAGATTATGATCTTCTTCGAAGGTTCGGCGACAGCTTGGAAGGCATGGGATTAAGCGAGGAGAAACTCCGAGAGATCTTCATGGTCAAGGGGGCACCCTATAAGCCCTATGTTTTCTTCGTGGAGAAGGGGGGGCGAAGGGAATGTTTGGAGCTTGCGTCCCCACCGACTCCAGAACTGGAGGAGGTCGTCGAGGAGATCTGGGCGAATTTCGTAACTAAGGGCGAAGGGCTCTCGGAGGATTTGAGGGAGGTTGAAGAATACGTCAGAAAAAAGAAGTCGCTCCGAAATAGCAACTTGTTACTGAGTCACATCAAACACTTCATAAAGCGAAACCTCCTCGGGCTGGGCGAGATCCACAGCCTCATGTGCCATCCCAGCTTAGAGGACATCTCCATCACCCCGAGCGGAGTGGTGTACGTGTACCATCCTGACTACGGCACCATGAGAACAAACATAGTAGCCGATAAGGACAGGCTTATCCAAAAGATCGCGTGGAAGACTGGGAAGACGCCCAGCTTTACAGCTCCCCTGGTGAGGTCGACGCTCCCTGCTGGGGTGAGGGTCAATATCGCCCTTGGGAGGGTCAGTAAAACGGGTTCATCAATTCATTTTCGTCGCCGTTCTCGATTAATGTCCATAGTCGACCTGCTGAAGAATGGAACCCTATCTCCTGCGATAGCCTCCCTGTTGTGGGTGCTGATGTCTGCCAGAAAAACGATGCTGATCATCGGCCAACCTTCAAGTGGGAAGACAACGATGCTCAACGCGCTACTATTCCTGCTGCCACACGAGACGCACATAGTAACGATCGAGAGTCCGGCCGAATTGCGGCTCTTTCATGAGCAGTGGGAGCAACTGATCCCCTCGGACCAACTCCAATCGAGGACGGCGAGACCGATCACGTACGATGATATTCTCACCTTCGTGTTACAATCTCGTCCGGGATACGTGGTCATCGGTGAGATCCACCAAGGGGAAATGGATCTGTTTACCCAACTCTTGAGTGTTCCCTTCCTCTGCTCTGCAACCCTTCACGCCGAAACTCCCGATAACATGGTAGAAAGGTTGACATCAAACCCAATGGGTGGGGCGAGTCATCTACTCAAGAACATCGACGTCGTGGTGAAGATGGGAGCGAGGCCTAGGGAGCGGATTGTCAGAAAGATTGAGGGGATTTTCTATCGGAGGGGTAGACAATGGAGACCCGTCTGGGAGTGGAGTTGGACGGAAAGCGACTGGGTTGAGGCGGAAACCGAATTTCCAGCACTTCACGAGGCTCTAGAGTATCTCGAAATGGATGAGACGGAGCTGGAGAGAAGAGAGCGATTCCTTTCCTCGTGCCCTGGCGGATCGGATCCGCGGGAGGACTTCGACCTCATACAATCCTACTTCCGAGGGACCGGGCTCCGGGCCGGGTAAAACCATCTGGGAGGTGGGGACCTTTTCCCTGATCGACCGTGCCAGGAGGGCCCTACAGTCGAGGTCCATCGAAGCCGATCTCCCCTATCTTCTGAGCATGCTATCAGCCATGTCCGAGGCGGGGATGGACATGACCGAGGCTCTCTTGAACCTTAAGGATGAGAAGACGTTCAGCAAACCCACGAGACGGCTTCTCTCGTCTATGATCACGGAGTCAAAGAGCGAGCCCCTCAGTGTCGTCCTGAATGAGAGGTCGAAGCATTACGGTGGATGGGTTGGAAGTTTCCTCAGCGGGCTAGCCGTTGAAATGCTCAAGGGTGATGTTAATCCCTACCTTGAGTCTTTCACCTCCAAACTGGTGGAGAGGAAGCTCGGGGAGATGGGGGGATCCATCTCCACCGAGGAGGTCATGAGCATCGCGTATTCCACCGTATTCATTCTTGGACCGATGGTTTTCCTAGTGGTCTTAAGCGCCCTTGACTATCTCAGCACCCCTATCCTGCCACTAACGGGTTGGTTTTGCTTGTTGTTTCTTCTCTTTGTGCCTATCGGCACGTCCCTTTTCACAACCCTAGGATGGAAGAGGGGGCCTGTGAGCAAGGCGATGCCGTTTGTTCTGGTCTCCATTATCTTCCTGTACGTTGGGATGTTCCTCGAGCATGAACCCGCATCCGACTCGATCCTTCCCCTCGCAGGTTTGATCTTTCTGCCTCTCGGCGTCCACGAAACCGCGAGTTGGCTGCGCGAGCAGTCAATCGATAGGCACCTTCCCACCTTTCTGAGGGACCTCTCACTGCAGCTGGCATCGGGAAGGGATTTCCTACAGACCTTTAGATCGCTGGCGAAGGAGCGATACGGAGATCTATCCCGCGTCCTTCAAAGAATCGTGAATGCTATGGAACTCGGCGAGCCCTTCGCCAATTCCATCCAACTGCTCTCCCACGAAACTACGCTCTCCACCAGGGTGGTGAACCTGATTAGAACCCTGATGCGGGGGGGCGGCGATGTGAGCAAGATCGCTGAGACAGTTTCAACCTTTTCCTGGAGGCTTCATCTGATCGAGGTTGAAAAGAGTAGAAGGCAGTCCCTGACGGTGATCTTCTTCTACATCTTCATGGGCGTCTTCTTCTTTCTGGCATCTTCAACACTACAGATCCTGTCAACGGGAGCCCCGATGGTGGTAGGCGATGTGCCACCTACGACCTTTATCGAGAGGATACTGTTTAGGGCCTCGATGATCTCGGCTATCTGCGCGGGTCTCGTCGCTGGGGTAATGACGACTGGGAGGATCGGCGTAGGGGGGATCCACGTTTTCTCATTCACGGTGATGTCCGTGCTTTTCTACTACTGGGTGTGGTGACTGCAGCCTCGTTTTCTGTCAAGTTACTGTGAGGCAACAGAAGTTGGCGCAGGGGAGGATATTGGCGGATGGTGGTGGGATAAGTGTTCTCGTTAGCAACGTCTTGATGCTGATGGTCGTTGTGACGGTCGCCAGTATGACCTTCTTCTCAGTCAATCTGTTCGTCAGCGACTATCAGGAGGGACCTGGCGCAGCCCTGATGGAGCGATTGGTTATCGAGGATGTGTGGTTTAGAGCCGGGAGACTAGACGTGACTGTTTACAATTACGGTAAGATCGGAGCCAAGGTGACCGCGGTCTTCATCGATGGGGTGCCCAGTTGGGAGGGTCGTAGGGTCGTTGAAGCGGGAGGACATGGGGCAATGACAATACATTATCAATGGGCACCGGGGAGGGACTATACCATAAGGATGGTGACCCAGAGAGGGGCTAGGTTTGAGGCGGTCTGCTGCGCTCCCTAAGGCCGAAAGGGGGATCAGCACGGTTGTTGGAGCGGTGATGGCCATTTTGATTCTGGTATCCTTGCTAAACGGGGTTTACCTCTGGACCTTTTCCGTGCAGGTGTCGATGAACCAACTGGATAGGGACAGAATGGACGAGGGCGTCAAGGTCTATGCCACTTTTGGTTTTATCGGCACCGATGTGGATGTCAAGGTCAGGGTCGAAAACATCGGTCCGATTGACGTGAATTTGGTCGGCATGTGGCTGGTCACCAGCGACGATGAGCATCACGTGTTCGCCGAATTCTCCTCCCCCATCCCGATCAGAGCGGGGCGTTACATCGATGTAGAACGCGACCCCTATGTGAATGAATTGGTTAGGACCGTGGGCGTAGATGTTAGGTCGGATAGCAGCTTCAACTACCGGTTTAGGGTCATCACGGAAAGGGGCAACATAGCCGCCGCTAGACTGGTCTCGGAACACCTGGCGGGAACCAACCATCCCATGGTCGTGATCCCAGAACTATCAAGCGTAACTCAGGAAGGCGAGGTCCACCTGGTAGTATGGAACAGTTTGGAAGATCATCAAAGCGTGAGCCTGATGATCGTAGAGGTGAATACCACCCAATTCTCGCTACCTCTACCCGAGATAGCCGTTCCACCGGGGATGGTCACGGATTTCCCCGTTTACTCGGTTGGAGAGAACCTGCCTAAGGGCACAAAAGTCTGTGTCGAATTGGTCAATAAGGAAGGGCTCATTGTTAGCTCCTGCTACCCCTCCGTTGTTTAGGACGGGTTATTCATCGGAGCACTTCTCGTGGTGGACCTCGAGTACTCTATATCCTTCCCTCTCGAGTAGATCAGCCAACACTCGCTTGAAGTACTCCTCCTTTTCGATGGGTTCGTAACCATCCTCACCCCTCACGAATAAGAAGCCCCTTTCACCTAGCCTTCTGAGTCGCTCTTGAACGTACTCACGCTCTGGCCTTATCGTCTTTTTGAAAAGAAGGAAGCGCCTACTGGATCGGGTTGGAAGGAGATCTCTTATCTCGTCCAAGCTGAGCGGTCTGCCCTCGTGGGCGTCATATATTCTGATCATCAAGCTGTGGTCCGAAAGTTCCTCCTCTTTCTTCGGCCAAGACTCCTCCGACGACATCACAAGTATCTACTTTAGTAAGCTTTTTAGCACATATACGAGGTCTTTGGAGATTTCTGTGTTTTCGTGTTGTCGTACGATAGTGAGAGACTCTGGCGGAAAAATTGAAGCAGATCATCTTTTGTAAAGAAGTTAACTTTTCGTAAGGGAGCAACGTGCGTGCATCCATGCTGAGACTGACTTTTTGGGTTACACAGCAATGACGTCTCATTCATGTTGAAGTTAAAATTCGTATTTAGCGTACTTGCTGATTTAAAAGGTATAAGGTGCACCTTTAATTGACCAATCGAATGAAAAATTTGATAAAAGATAAGCGCGCGATCAATCCCATCGTCGCCACGCTACTCATCACGGTGATAGTCGTTGTACTTGCCGTAACCGCTTGGAGCTACTACAGCGGCTTCCTCGGCATCCAGACACGACGGGCCAGTGAGATGATCAGCATCGACACCGTGGACTTCGTAAACAGCAAAGTCTACGTTCGAAACACGGGATCGGTAAAAACAAACATCAGCGCTATCTACGTGGACGGCGTATCCGCTCCGATTACTCCAGTAGAACTGAACCCGGGTGAGGTTCAGGGCATATCCGCAACTTTCAGTGTGAACCCTGGTGACACAGCCCGATTTAAAGTGGTCTCAACGACCGGGGTCGTAGCCGAGGCCGACTTCACAGCCCCAGTGTCTTAAATAGTAGTACGCAATAGGTCTCCTGCTAATGGGTAAGCGAGGTGGGACCACGAGCGAGAAAAAGAAGACTACGCTAAAGCCACCCTACCCGCTTAACCCACCCTTCGCATACGCCACCATCATACAAGACGAGGAGGGGGCCCTGCTCTACGAGGTATTGGAGCCACAGCTCTCTGAAGATGAGTTGAGGGCCATGAGCCACCTCAAGGAGTTGTTATTGGAGGAGCTGATTCTCCCGCCGGACGAACTCCGTTCGATGGAGCGCCCTGAGCAGTATCTGAAGGAACAGGTCCAGGAAAGGATACGGCGGTATAACATCAAGCTTCCTTTCAAGGACTCCCTCGACAAGATATTGTATTATATCGTGCGCGATTTCGTCGGCTAT
>JBHIEI010000030.1:0-15583 GCA_046760555.1 Bathyarchaeia archaeon | reverse complement strand
CGACTGTTTCATCTGTCTCAACCACCTGTTTCATTGTTTCACCTATTTCATGTGTTTCATTAGCGATGAAACACCTTGACCCCCGTTTTCCTGTCGCAGACCTGGCCAATCAAAGCTCTATGACTTTTCAGCCAAGCTTAAGTCAAAAATTGTTGGGGTGTATAAATACTCGGTTAAAACAGCTTTTATCTCTGCGATCCCTTACAACTATTCCGTTGAGGCCACTTCGTGGCATCGGGCTTCAATAGACTCTCCTCCCGTAGGCGGTCACGCAGCAACTCATTTCTGACGTTTGGAGGTTTTGATAACCAAAAGGTAGCGATGCCTTTAATTTTGAATTATTGAGCAGACCTTCGTTCCGTTGTTCCTGTAACTCAACAGCTCCTTCGCTCTAATTATTTTTGTTTGAGGTTGAATTACGACATGATAGAGATCAACTACTACATCATCATCGTTGGTGGTGGGATCAAACACCTTGATCAGGACTTTCGCGAGTTTCGTGGTCTCATCCACGGTTATTGGACCTTCTTGATAAGTAACACCTTTGTAAGTTAGCGATACATAGTATGGTCTTCAATAATAATATCAAAGCTAAATTCATCGCTCTTTACCGTCTTATTTTCCAAGTATGTCGAATTCTCGTCAATAAACTAGCAGAAATTAGAGAACTATTATCGTACCCATCAACATTAACGAATATGCTACCCTTCTGATCCGCTTGGGCTGCATTGACGCCGCTACCCATCAAAATGAACAACATGCAAAGGGTTGCTAAGTGCCCCATACCTATCCGCATTCGCATCAACCCCACTTCATTGGACCCTTCGAATCATTACCAGCGGTAGCTCTGAATGGAATTGGGCGAAGGTGGAACACTCCGCATCTAATTACCTTTGGTTTTTATTTACATTTGGAGACCCGCACAAATGCTGAGGAGCTAGGTCTCTCTTTTTAATATACTCCCAACTTAAGACGAAACCCAGGAAGAGAAGTAAAGCTCCGACAGTTTCAAAGGCGTAGAAAAATGTCCTATAGCCGAACCTAGCCCTTAACCCTCCAAAAAACGGGAAGAAGCCCCCCAAGGCTATGAGCAGGTTGTACTTCCTCGTCCTGTCGAGCCAGAAGCTGTAAATCGCGCCAAGGATCAGTGCCAGCCCTCCGGGTATGGTTAGGAGGGGCGAGAAGATCCGGACGTGCCTCGGCATCGCCTCCCCGGCTATCTCGGACCCGAGAGCGAACAGCTCAGTCCTGACCGGAGCCATGAGACCCAGAGCAAACAGCGGAGCGGAGACGGCTACCGTATATATGAGAAAGTACCTTCCCCATGGCTTATGCGTCAATAGGTACAGGGTACCGGCTCCCAGCAGACCGACCATGGGCGGCGTAAAGATGTAGAATACCTTGTACATAAGAACGTTCCAGCCAAGGACTCCCTCTTCTCCTAGAAACTCAAACAGCGTCGTCATAAACCACATTGCGAGAGCCACCGTCCAAATTAATTGATGTTTCCTCCTTCGCTTCGAGTACTGTAGAGCGAGTAACGCCGCAAAAACTGCCGAAATGACGCTTGATGCTAAAGGAAAGTAATTTACCATGTATTTCTTAACGAAGAATTTATTCAAAATTTATTTAAATTTTCTAAAAACAAAATCAAAATTAGCGGAAATGGTAATTAAATCTGCAGAAAAGTTCACGATTTTCATAACGTCTATAGTGACTATGATCACGTTCATAGATACACACGCCATCCTTCCCATACTATCGTTGTACGCAAGTGAGCTCGGAGCAACGACCACTATGGTTGGTATTATTGTCGGGGCCTATTCACTAGTCCATACGCCCCTCAACATACCTCTTGGACGCTTAGCTGATAAGATTGGCAGGAGGCTCTCTATCGTAATCGGCCTAGTGTCAGATGCAATTAGCATGCTTCTCTACTCACTAAGCACGCTACCCTTCCATCTTCTGTGTTTGAGGGTCTTCCATGGTATCGGAGGATCGTTGAATACACCTGCAACTTTGACGGTGGCAGGTGACGTAGCGCCTGTGAGAAGACGAGGTAGGATGATGGCTATCTACGGGATTTCGATAAGCATCGCTTTAATAATCGGCTACTCGACGAGTGGAATCATAGCTTCTAGGCTCGGCTACAAGGCATTGTTCCTCATCTACGCGGCGACGGTGATAGGAGGAATCGCTCTAGCCGCGCTATTCTTGCCTGAAACGATGAGGAAGGTTCCCAAAGTTAGGTCCTCCGGAATACGGTCGGACGTATCGAAGTTCTTCGATCTCATAACCAGAAGGAACTTGGTGGCTTGCTATGGGACAACCTTTTCCTATATGTTCGTGAGAGGAGTCCTTACAGTTCTTTTACCCCTCTTCATTGTTCACATACTAGGCGTGGTCGAGAGGGCTGCGAGAATGTGGGTAGGGGTCCTATTCACCGTTACTGTCGTCGCATTCATCATCTTGGCTTATCCATTTGGTCGCCTGTCAGACAGGATTGGAAGAAAAATACCAGCTACCCTAGGCGTCCTTGTGATCGCTATAGCTCTCTTTCTAATACCCTTTTCCAACACACTCAGTTCCTTGGCCATGCTCTTGGCCCTCTACGGAGTAGGGGAGGCGCTACTCTTCCCAGCTCTCACAGCGGTTGTCGCTGAGAATACCACGATCGAAGAAAGGGGATTCGCTAGTGGGATGTTTTTCGCGCTCTACACAGGAGGAGTGGCCGTAGGGGGGCCGATAAGTGGGCTTGCCGGCGATCTGCTTGGGCTCGGGAGTAGTCTACAAGTCTGTGCCATTGTACCACTATTTGGAATTCTGGCGGCATCGTTACTGGTTGAAAAGAAGTAAATAAACATATTATCACTCCTGCTCGTTAGAGGTGAGACGAGATTCCTAGCGGAATCAACTAAAATATGGCCTTTTCATTAGCGTTATCTAAAACTTTTTTTGAAAAAAGATCGACTGACTATCAGTGTCTAACCCCGAAGTGGTACCCCCGGTAATAGTTAGCTTTGCTATAACTAGACTCTGTAATCTGAGATGCCCTCACTGCTATAGCGACTCTGTCAATACTCCGCACCCCAAGGAACTAAACACCGAAGAAGCAAAGAGGGTAGTCGGAGAAATAGCCGACGCCGGAGCAAGGCTAATTATCTTCGACGGGGGGGAACCTACTATGCGAGGGGATCTTGTTGAACTCGTAAGGCATGCGAGAGACGTTGGGCTGAGACCTCTTCTCGGGTCGCATGGTATGCTGATAACAGAAAGGCTTGCGAGGGAGCTCAGAGAGGCAGGGCTCAGACAAGTTGCCATAAGTTTGGATGGTGCAAAACCGGAAACGCATGATGCCTTCAGAGGCATGAAGGGGGCATGGGAAGCCACTATGCAAGGCATTAAAAACTGTGCAAAAGCTGGGCTCCCCTTCCAAATAGCGCCCTGTCTGCACAAGAAGAACTGGAAAGAGCTCGCCGACATCGTTGAGATGGCTAAGCAGCTCAACACGATAGCGATAGAGATCTTCGACTTCATAGCCTCGGGAAGGGGAGAGAAATACGCTGCCGAGTATGAGCTCAGTACAGAAGAGCGCAGGCTTCTGCATAAAACCGAGGAATCGGGGAAAATTACCAAAGAAGAAAAGAGGCTGCTGAAAGCCTTCCAAGACGGCATTCGGCTCGTCAGTCAACCCTTTGCCACGGTCGCGGGAATGGTGGGAAAGAGCGAGAATGATGTTCTGTCCACCATCAAGTCCTTACTCAAGAGGGGGGTCATTAGGAGGGTCGGTGCGGTGGTCAGGCATAGGGCGGCTGGTTTCACGGCGAATGCTCTGGTGGCGTGGAAGGTGCCTCCTGAAACCTTAGGCGATGTGCGTGGAAAAATGGCCCGATTTGAAGAGATCACCCACTGCTACGAGCGGCTCACGGTGCCCGGGAAATGGGAGTATAATGTGTTTTGTATGGCGCACGGGCGAAGCAAAGAGGAATGCGAGGAAGTGATTAAACGCATCTCAAAGGAGATCGGCATCCAGGAGTACGTGGTGCTTTACAGCGGAAGGGAATTCAAGACGGCCGGCGTGAGAGTGAACTGAGTATGGTGCAGCAATTTGATAAGCGAGTTTCCGTGATCCCGCTTTTTCTGAATTTGAGGGGGAAAGGGGTTGCGATCTTCGGGGGCGGGAGGGTCGGCGAGAGGAGGGCACTGAGATTCGTCAGGGCTGTCAAAGAGGTCATCGTCATCGGCAAGGAATTTACGAAAAAACTCGAGAAGCTTGGCGACGAGTTGGGCAACGTGACACTTGTACGGCAGGAGATTACACAACTCGAGATTGAAAAATACGTGAGGGATGCCTTCATCGTAATTCCAGCCACCAGTGACTACAAACTCAATCAGAGGATCGCCAACGCGGCCAGGAGTCACGGTAAGCTCGTTAATAGGGTTGATGGCGGCGAGACCGATGTGGTGGTTCCGGCGATTGTCGAAAAGGACGGTGTACAAGTCGCAATCACGACAGGTAGCCCCATCATCACACGCTATCTCAAGGATAAGTTAAGTCGAACCATCACGGATGAGGATGCTCTTCTTCTCGAGATCCAAAGATATGCTCGTGGACTTGTGAAAGGGCGCCTCCCACGACAGATAGACCGGAAGAAGTTCCTGCGACGAGCCTTCTCGAACTCCTCCATCCGGCGATTAATCGGAGAGGGGAAGGTCGAAGAAGCAAAGGAGAAAGTGCTTGCCCTACTGGTGGGGGAGAGTTGATTCTGAACCTGCATGTAACACACAAGAAGGCGAGCGTTCCTACGCTCGAGGCGGCGACCTTTGAGAACCAGCTCAAGGCTGTGAAAGACATTCTCTCCCTCGACTCGGTGAAAGAGAGCGCCATTCTGCAGACGTGCCATAGGGTCGAAATTTTTGTGGTCGCAACATCTGGGGAGGCCAAGGAACAAATTCTCGACTATTGGGTCCAGGAAACGAGGGTAGCCAAGGACCAACTGCTTGAGGCGCTTGATGTGGCTAGGGATCCGGAGGCGCTCCATCACCTTCTCTCGTTGGCGGCGGGCTTGAAATCGATGATTGTCGGCGAGGATCAGATTTTAGGGCAAGTCAAGGATACGTATACCGAAGCGTTAAGGGCAGGAACGCTCGGACCTGTTCTCAAAACCGTTTTCATGAAAGCGATTAGCGCGGGAAGACGTGTGAGGAATGAGACCGCCATAAACGAGGGTTCTGTCTCGATAGGGTCGGCAGGGATTGACCTAGCCGAGAGAATCTTAGGCGATCTCCATGAGAGGAGAGTTCTCGTCGTAGGAGCGGGTGAACTTGGGACGCTTGTCGGGAAGGCACTGGCCAAGAGGAGGCTCCCATCGACATTCGTTGCCAACAGAACCTACGAAAAAGGTGTCCGGCTCGCTCGCATGATCAACGGCTTTGCTGTCCGCTTCAATAAGATAGACCAGTTGCTTCCAACCGTTGATGTGGTCATCGTTGCAACCGCCGCCCCGCACTACGTTCTGACCACGGAGCGAGTGAGGAGAAGCCTTAGGAAAAGGGAGGGAGAGGGAGTGCTCATTATCGATCTGGCTCAGCCAAGAAACGTTGAGGAATCCGTAGCATCCCTCCCGAACGTCGAACTCTACACGATCGACGACCTAAGGTCGATCGCCGATGAAAATCTCCGAAGAAGGTTGGGAGAGGTGGGAAAGGCGAAACACATCATTCAGGAAGAGCTCGAGCATCTTGAGAAGCTCGTAAGGCAGAGATCCATCGAGCCCACGATAGCCAACCTTTGCGGCAAGCTCGAGATCATTCGCCAGCGAGAGCTTAAGAGGGCCCTGAAAATGCTTGGGGCTTTAGACGAAGAGCAAAGGGCGATCATCGACAGCTTGACGAGGGTTCTCGTAAAAAGGATTCTACAAGATCCTCTGGAGGGCTTACGGGTTGCCGCCGAGAAGGGAAGAGCCGAGCTAGCGCTCGCGATCGACACGCTCTTCAAACTTAAAGAGAGGAGGGGAGACTAATGACAACTTTTCCAGCTGTCAGGATGAGGAGACTTAGGAGAATTCCAAGGCTTAGGAACATGATCGGGGAGACGACGCTTACGAAAAACGATCTCATTTACCCGGTCTTTGTGAAGGAGGGAATTTCGGGCGCTGAGCCTATTTCGTCGATGCCGGGGCAATACCGCCGCTCAGTTGATGGGATGGTCGAGAAATCGAAGGAAATCGCCGAACTTGGAATACCAGCGATAATAGTCTTCGGCGTTCCGAAGCACAAAGATGAGGTTGCCTCATCGGCATACAAAAAGGAGGGAATTGTCCAAAGGGCTGTAAGGGCGATAAAGAGTGATCTCGGCGACGACTTGATCGCAATCACGGATGTCTGCCTGTGTCAGTACACGAGCCACGGGCACTGCGGCGTCGTCAAAGAGGGCAAGGTGTTGAACGACCCAACGTTGGAGCTTCTAGCCAAGGTCGCCGTTAGCCACGCTGAGGCGGGTGCGGACATTATCGCTCCGTCGGACATGATGGACGGACGCGTTAAAGCTATCCGGGAGGCCCTGGATAAAGGGGGCCTCACCGACACGGCGATCATGTCGTACGCCGCGAAGTTCGCGTCATCGTTTTACGGCCCGTTTAGGGAGGCCGCTTATTCAGCCCCGGCATTTGGCGACCGACGCACGTACCAGATGGACCCGAGGAACGCGGACGAGGCGCTACGAGAGGTGGCCCTAGACATCGGAGAAGGGGCCGACATCGTGATGGTTAAGCCAGCGCTTCCCTACCTCGATGTGCTTTACCGCATAAAGACGACGTTTGGGCTGCCGACAGCCGCTTACTGCGTAAGCGGGGAGTACGTCATGATGAAGCTCGCCGTCGAAAGGGGCCTCATGGACGAAAAGGGCGCCGTCCTAGAGGCGCTCACATCGATAAAGAGGGCTGGGGCGGATGTCATCCTGACGTACTTTGCCGAAGACGTTGCAAGGTGGTTGACGGAGGGTGAGCGGGTCAAGATCAGAGGTCTTGTACAAGAGGGCTAAGAGGGTCATTCCAGGTGGGGTCAACAGTCCCGTGAGGGCCTTTAAGCCTCATCCGTTCTTCGTCACCCATGCGAGTGGGTCAAGGCTCTACGATGTGGATGGAAACGCGTACGTTGATTACTGCCTTGGCTACGGACCCCTCATCCTCGGGCATGATCCTCCCGAGGTGATATCGGCCGTCAGCGAGCAACTCGCAAGGGGGAGCCTGTATGGAGCTCCGACGGAGTTGGAGTTGGAGCTGGCCGAGTTGGTCAAGAAACTCGTTCCATCCGTCGATATGCTCAGGCTCGTAAATACGGGAACCGAGGCAACCATGAGTGCTATCAGGACCGCCAGAGGGTATACGGGCAGGGACAAGATAGTGAAATTCGAGGGATGCTACCACGGGGCGCACGACTGCGTCCTAGTGAGGATGGGTTCCGGAGCAACAACCTTTGGAGTGCCCGACTCGTTGGGGGTGCCCTCCGAGACAACCAAGAACACTTTGGTCCTCCCATTTAACGATGTGGACGCGTTCGAGAGGGTCATTGGGGGGAGTAAGGAGGAAATCGCAGGGGTTATCATCGAGCCCGTCATGGGAAATGCTGGCATTATCCCCCCCAAGGAGGGCTACCTCAGAGCGATTCGAGAGGTCACTGAGGAACTCGGCGTAGTCCTCATTTTCGACGAGGTGATAACGGGGTTCAGGCTGTCGCTTGGGGGCGCGCAAGAGAAATACGGTGTAGTTCCGGACATGACCACGCTCGGGAAAGTGATGGGCGGGGGTTTCCCCATAGCTGCCTTCGGCGGGAAGAGGGAGATCATGGAGACGGTTGCTCCCCTTGGGAAGGTCTACCAAGCGGGAACGTTCAGCGGGAACCCCGTATCGGTGGCGGCGGGTCTAGCTACGCTAAAGGCGATCGCCAAGGATGGGGCTTTCTACGATCAATTGGCCTCTAACGGGGAGGAGGTTAGAAGGGCGCTTGGGGAGATAACAAAGGACGCGAGGATCTCGGCCCAAGTTAACGGCGTAGCTTCGATGTTCCAAGTGTTCTTCACGGACCAACTGGTTGTGGACTACAGAAGCGCAAAAACCTCCGACGTTAATAAGTTCATGCGGTTCCACAGCGAACTCATGAGGTGTGGCGTTTTCATACCGCCGTCTCAGTTTGAAACGTGCTTCATCTCGGCGGCCCACACGAAGGACGACATCGACCGCACGATCGAGGCCTCAAAGTTGGCCATAGGCTCGCTGAGGGGAAACCGTCGATGAGGCTGGTTGTTGGGACGAGAGGGAGCCTGCTCTCGTTGAAACAGACCGACATTGTGATAGAGAAGCTGAGGGGGATCTACCCAGACGTCCGTTTCCAGAAGAAGATAATCAAGACCAGAGGTGACCTCTTGGAGAACAAGCCCTTGTTTTCGATGAGGGGCAAGGGGTTCTTTGAAAAGGAAGTCGACAGAGCCGTGTCTCTAGGAGAGGTCGACTTCGCTGTCCATAGCATGAAGGATGTGCCGACCGTACAACCGCCCAAAACAGGCATAGTGGCGGTTCCAGAGCGTGAGTCACCACACGACGTGCTCGCTTCGCGCGGCGATGTCGGGTTAATGGGCCTTCCCAAGGGGTCTACCGTCGGAACGAGTAGCCTCCGAAGGATGGCGCAGATTCTTAGGGCGAGGTCCGAATTGAAAGTTAAACCCATCCGGGGAAATGTTGAGACCAGAGTACGAAAACTCGAGGAGGGCTTGTTTGACGCAGTCATCTTAGCCGAAGTGGGGCTAAAAAGGCTAGGGATAGGTTGCGCCGTTGAAAGGCTACCCCTTGACGAGTTCACGCCCGCCCCAGGTCAAGGGGCCCTCGCCGTCGTGGCAAGGGAGGACAATAGCGAGCTGGTGGGGATGCTTCGAAAAGTTAATGACCCCTCCTCGGAAGCCGAAGTACTCGCCGAAAGAGCACTTGTGAGGCGGGTTAGGGCAGGTTGCAAGGCACCTCTAGGCGCAATTGCTCGTGTCACCGGAGGGGTGCTACGCCTCTACGCGGCTATACTGTCTCCTGATGGAAGGGAAAAGATTGAGGTGGAAGTCAGCGGCGATGTCGGTTCACCGGAAGGGATTGGCGAGAGAGCCTGTAGCGAGATATTGGAGGGGGGAGGCGACCAGTTGCTACGAAAATGGAGGATGGGACCATGAAGGCGAAAGTGTATCTTGTAGGTGCCGGGCCAGGAGATCCTGCACTTCTTAGTTTGAAGGCCCTTGAGACTTTGAAAAAGGCCAATGTCGTCCTATACGACAGGCTCGTTAGCAACGACGTCCTTAAGGTTGCCCCGAGCAGCGCGAAGAAAATTTTTGTGGGGAAAGAGAAGGGAAAACACGCCATGACGCAGGAAGAAATAAACAAACTTCTCGTTAGGGAGGCAGAAAGTGGGAAAATCGTTGTGAGGCTGAAGGGGGGCGACCCCTTCCTCTTCGGGCGGGGAGGGGAAGAGGGAGAGCAGCTCAGCGGGTTCGGCATCCCCTTCGAAGTCGTGCCTGGCGTGTCGACGGCCATAGCCGCTCCGGCGTATGCGGGCATTCCGATCACGCACAGGAAACACTCGTCCTCCGTCGCCATCGTCACGGGACACGAGGATCCAGCGAAGGGAGAAGCAAAGGTGAAATGGGAGAGGCTCGCCACCGCCGTCGATACAATAGTGGTTCTAATGGGGGTGGGAAAAATCCAAGCCATCATGGAACAGCTGACAAAGGGAGGGCGCAACCCGGACACACCAGTGGCCGTGATCGAGCGAGGTACCACGAAGGGGCAGAGGACCGTCATCGGGACCATTCGCGACATCGCCGAAAAAGCGAGGAAAAGGGGGGTAAAACCGCCCGCCACCATCGCCATCGGTGAAGTTGTTAGGCTTCGCGACAAGCTCAACTGGTTTAAGGCATCTGACCCTCTGGAGGGAAAGGTAATTGCCGTAACAAGGCCACGGCGGCTAGCACACAAGCTCGCCAAGCTCATCCGCGATCGCGGCGGGGTACCCGTCATAGCACCCACCGTAGAAATAAGACCCCCCTCAGACATCCGATCGGTCGAGAAACTCATCAGCAAAGTCCTTGGTGGCGGGGTCGATTACATGGTTTTCATGAGCGCAAACGGCGCGAGAGCAACGTTCACGGTAGCTCGCGAACTCGGCGTTGAAGACGAATTCGCTAAGGCTTTAGGGGAGGTGAGGGTCGTGGCCATAGGACCAAAAACACAAGGGGAGATCGAAAGGCGCAATGTCGGCGTCAGTCTCGTGCCGCAACACTTCAGCTCCAAGGGGCTCATGGAATGCCTCGCCAAGCTTGACCTGAGCGGAAAAACCATCGTCCTGACGAGGGCAAAGGGAGTATCGGCCCTTCTAGGGGACGAGCTGAGGAAGCGGGGAGCCGAAGTTCTTGAGGTTGCTGTCTACGAAACGTGTCCGACTTCCGATAAGCGTAGGGTTGAAAGCCTGATCAGAGACCTGATAGGGGAAAGGGTCGACATCATAACCTTCACGAGCCCATCGGGAGTCCGAAATCTCTTCGCCGTTGCCGAGAGCTGTAACCTCGCGGATAGATTGAGGAATAAACTCGGCGATATAGTCGTCGCAGCAATTGGGCCGACGACGGAAGAGGCTCTAGGGGAGGCGGGGGTTGAGGTAGACATCGTACCCGCTAGGTACACGGTCGAAGATCTCGTGGAGGCCATTTCGGAGCATTTGAGAGGGGAAAGAAGACGATCATATTTACGAAGCTGATCTGCGGCCGCGGAACCGTTTCGGATGCCTTGAAATCCAACCTGATCCCCATCGAAGAAGCAAGTCCCGACCTCATAAGGTTCTCGACTCAGCGCAAACCGGTAGTCATGTGGAACTGCACTAACAGGTGCAATCTCCGCTGCAAACATTGTTACCTAGCTGCCGGGCCGCAGTTGGAAAGCGAACTATTAACGGCGGAGGCGATGCGGATGATTGAGGAGATAGGAGATATGAGGGTCCCCATATTCGGGTTCACGGGCGGAGAACCTCTTGTGAGGGACGATTTCTACGTGCTATCTAAGCACGCCGTCGATGAGGGTTTGAGGGTTATCGTGAGCAGCAACGGCACCCTGATCAACAGGGGAAGGGCAGAGAAACTAAGGGACACCGGCGTTCGATACGTAGGGATAAGCTTGGACGGGTCCTCGTCAAGGACCCATGACACATTTAGGGAGATGCCGGGTTCCTTCGACCAGGCAATCGAGGGCATAAAGGCGTGCCTGACGGTTGGGCTCAAAACGGGCATTCGTGTGACGATTACCAAGCACACTTATCGCGAAGTGCCTACCATTCTCGATCTAGCCCAACGTATTGGCGTTCCGAGGGTGTGTTTCTACTATCTCGTTCCCTCCGGGCGAGGGAGAGGGATTGTTGAGTGGGATCTCACGGAGCTTCAGCGACGCAACTTTCTTCACTTCCTCTACTCGAGGGCAAAGGAGCTCTACGAGAAAAACATCGAAATCCTAACGGTCGACGGACCCATGGATGGGGTATACATTTTGCAGCGGCTGGAGGAGGCTGAAATGCGTGACGACGCTCGTAAGCTCCTAGATCTTCTGGGCGGGTGCTCAGCTGGGATCAAAATATGCGGGATCGGGCCCGAAGGATCGGTGCACCCCTGCCAATTCATGACGGAAGTGACCGTCGGAAATGTCAGGGAAAGAAGCTTGGAGGAAATTTGGAATGACCCAGATAACGAAGTGCTGAACATGTTCAGGGACAAAGACAAGCTCAAGGGCAAGTGCGGAAGATGTGAATACAAGGCTATTTGCGGAGGGTGTAGAATCAGGGCCTACCAGCGATTCGGCGATTACCTGCAGGAAGATCCTGTCTGCTTCTATACTCCCACTGGCGTTTTGGAGGCGAAGAGTGAAGGCGAAGCTTACTAAAGTTTCCTGGAACGTTACGAGCGAATGTAACCTTACCTGTAAGCACTGCTACAGGGATGCTGGTTCGAGAGCACCGCATGAGTTGACAACGGAGGAGGGTAAAAGACTCCTAGAAGATGTCGCCTCAACTGGAAGAGGAGCGCTAGTAGTTCTGAGTGGCGGCGAACCCTTAATGAGACGGGACATCTTTGAGCTTGCAAGGCACGGGACAAGTCTCGACTTACGTTTGGTCATGGGCTCCAACGGAACTTTGATCACCCGCGAAGTTGCCGAGGAACTGAAAGCTTCGGGGATCTTGTCAGTTGCTATAAGCTTGGATGGTGCTAGGGCAGGATCCCACGATTCCTTTAGAGGAATGCCGGGTGCGTTTGAGGGGGCTATAGTTGGGGCGAAGGCTTGCAGTGAGGCAGGGGTAAATCTACAGATCAATATTACTGTCACAAAGTACAACTACAAAGAAGTCCCCGAAATCCTAAATATAGCCGAGAGGCTGGGTGCCCAAGGGATTCATCTTTTTCACTTCGTCCCATCGGGCCGTGGGAGGGAAATACTTGAGAGCGAGATCACGGTCAAGCAGTACGTCAAACTCCTTAACTACGTCTACAAACGGCAACGTAAGGTAGGGGTGTTCACCAAACCTACGTGCGCTCCGCAGTACTGGGCATATCTGCTCCGAGAACATGAGGGAGCGCAATTTCTGCCCGAGTTCCTCAAAAGATTTTCAAAAGGGTGTCTAGCGGGTACCGGGTATTGTTGTGTTACACCCGAAGGCATTATCACCCCTTGTCCCTACCTGCCAGTTGAAGTAGGAGACATCCGAGAGGATGGGTTCCGTAAGTTGTGGTGCGAGGCTGAGGTCCTCACGGAGTTGAGGAACGAACGGCTCTTGAAAGAGCCATGTAGAGCGTGCGCCTATATCGACGTATGTAGAGGGTGTAGAGCGAGGGCGTTCGCTTACTACGGCGATTACTTGGCGCCTGATCCCGCATGCTTTCTATAGCTTATAGGCGACGTGCGGTCTGACTCTTCTCGTTACTATGGAGAGAGAGAAGTCCCTTACACCTTCTATCGACTTCATCTCCTCAAGAATGTCGCGGAGCTCGCCTATATCCTTAGCATATACGACAGCTGAGATATCGTACTCGCCCGTGCATCGACAAACATGCTCCATGTGTCCACTAACAGCGAGTAATCTGGTGATAACATCGTTAATTCGCCCAGGATCAACCCTGAAGCCAACAATGGCACAAGCCGTAAGTCCAATTTTCTCGGGAATAAGAATGGCCATAAAGCTACTGATGATACCGCTATCGACGAGCTTCTTTATTCGGTAGCGAACCGAAGTCTCACTCAGTTTCAGTCCCCTGCTAATTTCCGCAATGGGTGCCCTCGCATCCGCCTGGAGAATGTTCAGAATTTTTTTGTCGATCTCATCGAGGCGCACTTTTGTCATTTCATTTTATGTTACAAACGAAAAACGATAAAGTTAAAGCAATCCATACGTGGCCAGCGAAACTGTATGTCCTCTTCAATTTTTCAACTTAAGACCGTGGCTAGCTTTAATGCGTTTTTTGGGCGAAAGATCAAAGAAAATCTATAGAAGCGACCTTCGACTGACCAGGGTACCGAAATCCCTCGAGCCGACGATCGAGGTGAGATCGCAAGCCAAGTGCCCCAAGTGCCTACCACAAGCCGCCAGACCCTAGAAGTTTATCATGAAGGAGTAATGAATTAACCAAACTAAGCTGTGTGGAATAGCACTGCTACAAGTCTTTTGACTCACTTTCTGGCTGGGTAACCGTGTGTTTCTTCAACCTCGCTGCTCCTCTTCGAACTTGGCCTTAATAGTAGATGAACATGTTTTACAACAGAAGAGATGCTTCTTACCCGCGATTTTCAGTTCCACGGGTTCGCCCAAAATCTCCTTCCCGCAATACTCACAATGGATGACGATCCCAAGTCCGGGTTCGATCTTCACGCCCGCTTCCTTCACCATCCTGATCACTATTGAGTTGTGCGTGGACGTGACTGCAAGAACTTTGGCCAGCTTTTCAAGCATGATCCTCTCCAAGTGCCCGAAGTCTGTAGCCATTACTTTCACGATAATGCTATGCTCTCCGGTTGTGATGTAAACTCCCAAGGTTTCGTCTAGCTTGGCTAGAGCGTCGGCCACGCGCTCAACATCCTTTGCCTTAACGTCAAGTGTGACGAAGGCGGTTATGCCCTTTAACTTCCCCAGATCTATAACCGCCGAGAACTTCTTTATGACTCCAAGCTTTTTCATCCTAGCCACTCTCTTCCTTACCGTCGGCGTGCTGACTCCAACCTCTTTCGCTACATCCCTGAAAGAGGCCCTGCCGTCTTTTTGGAGGGACTCCAGTATTTTAGCGTCGGTCTCATCGATACTGAGGCTCATCTTAAAAGCTAACAGTTATAGCTATTCATTTTTTCCTCCCAGATGGAAAAAAATCCATCATTATTTTTTCCTAATCACAACAATTTTAAAAAAAACTTACCTCTTAAATCAAACCTCCATCGGTTTGTCTAACTCTCATTTAACAGCAGATACATAATAGAGGGAAGACGAGTGGCAAAAGATCCTATCTGCGGTATGTATGTGGACGAGAAAAAGGGAATCAAAAGAGAAGTCAAGGGTAAGACGTACTACTTTTGCGGTGAACGTTGTGTCAAGGAATTTGAGAAACCAGAGACGGAAATTCGAAATTTAAAGTATTTGGTAGCGTTCAGCCTAGCCTTGGGCGTCCCAACCTTCGTTTTCACTTACGTGAATGTTTTACCTTTACTACCTAACAACGTCTGGCTATTCCTCTTCGCTACACCCGTTCAATTCGTGGCGGGCTGGAGGTTCTATAGGGGAATGTTCGGTGCTCTCAAAAGGAAAACGGCCAACATGGATACTCTGATCGCCACTGGTACGTCGGCGGCATGGATTTACAGCTCCATTGTCACGTTCTTTCCCATGGTTTTTCCCACCAGAGAAATTTACTATGACACGGCGGCGCTGATCATAGCTCTTATTCTACTGGGCAATTTACTCGAGTCCATTGCCAAGGGAAAGGCGTCTGAGGCGGTAAGAAAATTGATGGAGCTTCAGCCAACAATGGCAAAGGTAATGAGAAATGGGGGAGAGGTAGAGGTTCCGGTTGAAGAGGTTCGGGTAGGTGACGTCGTAGTTGTCAGATCAGGAGAGAAAATACCGGTGGATGGTATAGTAGAAGAGGGGCACTCGTCGGTAGATGAAAAGATGATCACCGGTGAGAGCATTCCCGTTGAGAAGAAGGTCGGTGACGAAGTCATTGGCGCGACCATCAACAAAGTTGGCATGCTAAAATTCAAAGCAACTAAAGTCGGGGCTGATACGACCCTGTCACAAATCATAAAGTTGGTCGAGGAGGCTCAACTTTCTAGGGCACCTATTCAGAGATTAGCCGACAGGGTATCATCATACTTTGTTCCAATTGTTATCGTTATCGCGACGCTCTCCTTTCTTGGGTGGTATTTCGTAGGAGGAATGAGCCTAGTATTTGGGCTAACCACGTTCATTGCCGTTCTAATAATCGCCTGTCCTTGTGCCTTGGGTCTCGCCACACCCACGGCAATCATGG
>JBHIEI010000029.1:0-15608 GCA_046760555.1 Bathyarchaeia archaeon | reverse complement strand
CGCTGCCTCTCCCCGAGATAACCGTTCCTGCAGGGGTAGTCACGGATTTTCCTCATTATTCGATGGAAGAAAGTTTGTCCAAGGATGCAAGAGTTTGTGTCGAATTAGTCAATGAGGAAGGCCTTATTGTTAGCTCCTACTACCCCACCGTCGCTTGAGACGGTTATCCATTGGAGCACTTCTCGTGGTAGACCTCGAGTACCCGGTATCCTTCCTTCTCGAGCAGATCACCCAACACCCGCTTGAAGTACTCGTCCTTTTCGATTGGCTCGTAACCATCCTCATCCTTCAGGAGTAAGAAGCCTTTTTTACCCAGCCCTCTGAGTCGCTTTTGAACGTACTCACGCTCTGGCCTTACCGTCTTTTTGAGGAGAATGAAGCGCCTTCTTGTTCGGATGGGAAGGAGATTTCTTATCTCGTCCAGGCTGAGCGGTCTACCCCTGTAGGCGTTGTATATTCTGATCATCAAACTGTGGTCCGAGAGTTCCTTTTCTCCCTCTGATCGAGGTTCCTCCTTCGATGGCATCCCATGTCTACCGTGGAAGCCTTTTTTAACGCCCACCGACGCGCATACGGTTCATCTCGATACCAGAATCCCTCATATGGGCAGAGTCACTGATGTTAACTACCCCAGCTATCGCAGGGGATTTCCGGCGTGAAGTTAAAAAACGCAAAACGCATCTCTTGTTGACAACCTATGGAAAAATTGATAGGGGATAGGCGTGCTGTGAACCCCATCATCGCTACGCTCCTGATCACGGTTATAGTCGTTGTACTTACCGTGACCGCTTGGAGTTTCTACAGTGGCTTCCTCGAGATTCAGAGGAAGAGAGCTAGTGAAACGATTGGCATCGATGCCGTGAAATTCGGCGACCCGACAGTGGTCTACGTACGGAACACTGGAACCGTTAAATCGAGTATCAGCGCCGTCTACGTAGAAGGGGAGCAGACCTATTATAGCGCAGAAGGGCTTCCGCTTGAGCCGGGCGATGTGAAGGCGGTACAACTGACCGCGTTCACCTGGAGCAATAGCGAGACGTACACCTTCAAGGTCGTTTCGACAACGGGGGCCTCGGTCGAGAGCGAGTTCACAGCACCAGCGGTTAGTTAAAGGGGGCAGAGATTTGGGTTCGAGCAGGCAGGGGTCGTCCACCAGCGAGCCAAGGAAGAGAACCCTAAAACCTCCCTATCCCCTCAACCCACCCTTCTCCTATGCCACGGTCATTCAGAACGAGGAGGGGGACTTGCTTTACGAGGTCCTTGAGCCACCGCTCTCCGAAGATGAGTTGAGCGTTATGAGCCGTCTTAAGGAGCTGCTCTTGGAAGAGCTCATCCTCACCCCTGACGAGCTCCGAGCAACGGATCACCCTGAGCGATACCTGAAGAAGCAGATCCAAGATAGGGTACGCCGATACCACATCAAGCTCCCTTTCAAGGATTCATTTGACAAGATATTTTACTACATCGTTCGGGATTTCGTTGGTTATGGTAAAATCGACCCCATGATGAGAGACCATCTGATCGAGGACATATCAGCCGACGGTCCTAGGATCCCGCTGTATGTATGGCATAGAGAGTTCGAGTCGCTCCCAACGAGCGTAGTTTTCAACAGTGCCGAGGAGATAGACTCGTTCGTCGTCAGGCTTGCGTACAAGGCGGGAAAGCATATCTCGGTCGCAAAACCGATTTTGGATGCGTCACTACCCGATGGGAGTAGGGTCCAAATAACGTACGGCAGCGAGGTCACTCGGAAGGGGAGCACTTTCACCGTGCGGAAGTTCAGGTCCGATCCACTGACCGTGGTAGACCTGATCAAGTTCAATACGCTGAGCGCCGACATGGCGGCGTACTTGTGGTATGTGATTGAAAATAGGATTTCCGTCTTGGTGGCTGGTGGGATTGCCTCGGGGAAAACGACCACCCTAAACTGTCTTGCCACGTTCATCAGACCAGCCCTTAAGATAGTCTCTGTAGAGGACACCGCAGAGCTGAATATCCCCCACGAGAACTGGATAGCCTCGGTTTCTCGACCGAGCATCACGGAACGTACCAGAGTCGAGCTCTTCGACCTACTCAAGGCGTCCCTGAGGCAGAGGCCCGACTATATCATCGTTGGAGAGGTTCGAGGCGAGGAGGCTTACGTGCTGTTTCAAGCGCTGGCGACGGGGCACCTGGGAATGTCCACGATACACGCCGAGTCGATAGGAGCCGTCTTCAGGCGCTTAAAATCCAAGCCGATGGATATACCTGTGGACTTCTTAACCTCCTTAGACGTGATTATGCTGCAGAGACGTGTCTTTCGACAGGGTAGATTTCAAAGACGTTCCTTGGCCGTCTCCGAGATTGTGAGGCCTGAGGAGGAAAAGTCCGTTAAAGGGTTAGGCGACGTAAAGCGCTATGGTAATGTACATACACACGATGTCTTCAAATGGGAGCCTAAATCGGATGTGTTTCATTATTTAGGATCCAGTTTGGTGCTGGAGAGAATAAAAACAACAGTTGGCCTAAGCGACGACACCATCGAAGATGAATTAGCAAAGCGCAAGGCGATACTGGAATGGATGACCGAAATGAACATCCGGCGTGTTTCGGATGTAGGGTCTGTAATAAGAAAATTCTACGCCAATCCTGAGAGAATTCTCCAGAGAATAGAATCTGAAAAGGCGGAAAAAAGTCCCAGTTTGTTCGGTCGAACCTAGAAAGAAAGATTCTAGTTTAGGATTTACATTTCAAGCGAATGGGATTCAGCTTCTCCACGACGGCGTATCGGATATTCGGAAAGCGTGTTAAAAGACTCCTGCCTCGATTCTGGGATTTGGGGCTGAACCTGGCAAAATCGGGAAAAGGGGTCAGTTTGGAGATGTACCTGAGCACCTCCTTGCTCGCCTCCCTTGTTGTTGCCGCGATCGCTTTCGTGGGCGTGTATGTTCTTTGGATACTATTTTTGCCGAGTCAAACCGTTTTCATAGTTTTCGACCCTCAGGCTGTATCCCCATTCAAACTCCCGATCTATCTTCCAGATCCCGTCCCCATCGGATTAGGCTTTTCACTCGTTGCTTCGGTTTTAGGGGGAATTTCCACCTTTGTCGTATACTGCACGCTGCCAGGCATTATGAGCTCGGCGAGATCAGATGATATAGATGCCTCGCTGCCCTACGTGGCGAATTACATGTCGGCTCTGGCATCCTCGGGGATCTCCATCGAAAGGATAGTGCGATCCCTGTTGGAGTCCCCTCTGGCTCCCGCGATCACACCAGAGATCCGGATGATCGTGAGGGACATCGATCTCTTGGGGATGGACACGCTCACGGCTCTGAGAGACGTGGCGGAGAAGACGCCGTCGAGGCATTTCACAAATACCCTGAGGGGGCTCGCTGAAACGGTCAAGTCCGGAGGCGATATTAGCGAATACCTGCGGAAGACCGCGCAGTGGCTCGTCAGACAGCGGATGATCAGGTTCAAAGAGAGGCTCGAAACGATAAGCCTTTTGTCTGAGTTCTTCGTCACCCTAGCCATCGCTGCTCCGTTATTTGTCGTACTGCTGATCCCGTTGATGAACATCGTAGGGGGAGAGATCGTACTGGGTCCCATCCCAGGTCACCTGATTATACCCGTCACCTTGTTTGGCTTCGTTCCGTTCGTTTCCTTTGTGCTTCTGGGCCTTGTGTATTTAGTGCTGTCTGGGGAATAGGTTGGGTAGATTCACTAGAAGAGCAAAACTTTTCATTCTCGCGGCCTCCGCGATCGCTGGCGTGGCCATATTCTTGGTGGACCATTTTCTCATCGCGAGAGTCCTACCGCATTTATATAACGATCTCATTATCATGGCCTACATGGTGGCAATCATACCACCAATGGCCGCCGACTTTATAGATAGCAGGTGGAGGGCTAGCGTGAACAGACGGCTCCCCTCCCTGCTAAGGGAAGTTGCGATGGGGCAGTTAGCGGGAAAGACATTACCCAAAGCCCTCGAGGACGCGAGTAAAACTGATAGGGGGGCCTTATCCACCGAATTGCGAAAAACGCTGGGGAGGATTCAGATGGGGGCGGGCTTTCACACGTCCCTCAACGAACTGGGAGAGAGAATAGGTACGAAGCTTTCCAGACAAAGCATGAAATTAATAGTGATCTCCGATCTGTATGGCGGCAAAACCTACGAGGTCTTCGATAGGGCCGCTGACTACGTTGAGTCGATGGTTGCGTATCATGACGAGAGGAGTGGAAGGGTTAGTCCATACGTGGCGACGTTCTACGTCGCGGTGGCCATCTTCGTCGGACTCACGCTTATGGTGTTAAGGTGGTTGCTCCCCGCCTTCCTCTCCATCGGCGAGGTTTCCGCATTTTTGGGTAGACCGACGATCCTTGGGACCATGAGATTGGAGGATTATCGAGACACCTTCCTGATGGCCACCGTCGTGATATCGTCCTTTGCGGGATTGACCGCGGGGAAGATCAGCGGTGGTTCACTGAGCGCCGGGGTGAAGCACATCGGTTTGCTGGTGCTCGCATCGTATTTTGCCTATCTGATCTTCGTGGGAACATGATGATACAGCTCCGTCGATTATCCGATAGAAGGGGCATCACCCCGATAGTCTCAGAGATGCTGTTGCTGCTGGTCGTCGTCGCTCTCATGGGCGCCGTTCTGGTCTGGGCTACGGGCAGGTTCTACAGCCCCGAATACCTGAGCGCCATCCAAGAGCGCTTAGCCGTTGAAGACGTTTGGTTCAGCGGCGGGAGCATCCAATTGTACGTACGGAATACGGGTAAGGTTGACCTTACGATCGTCGCCATCTACGTAAACGATCAACTGGTCTCGGGGGAGAGCCGATACCCGTTAGGGGTTCAACAGGGAATGTCCATAAATCTCGGCTCCAGTTGGAGCCCGGGAGAATCCCAAGAGTTTTTGATCGTGACGGAAAGAGGTTCCAGCTTTGAGTTTGCCGAGTCTGCCCCGTAGCGAAGAGGCGCAAAGCGTCGTGGTGGCAACGGTATTCTTCATTGCCATCGCATTGATCATCCTCTTCAGCGCCTACCTGGGGATATCGAGAACCGCCACCAGTATGACGTTGTACGACAGGGAAACTCTGAGTGAGAAGGTTGATATCACGAAAGTTCAAGCGACGTCGTCGGACTTCAACGTCACAGTCGTGAACGAGGGTGGCGTCCAGAGCACACTGGTGGCGCTATGGTTCCTTAGATCCGATGGGCACGATCGGCTGCCTCTGATCGATGGTATCGTTCTGAATCCTGCTGAGAACATAACGCTCAACTCGGCATCTCTCGCTGGAGGGGGCGTTCCCTTTGAAGACTGCGATAGCGTTAGGGTAGTAACAGAAAGGGGGACATTGGCCGAAGCCCCAATACCCTTTCCTCCATTGGTTCCTGTGGGCGAGTTTCCAGCCGTTGTGTTAAGCGACATCGTAGCTAGTGCCGAGAATCAAACCCTCACTTTTAACGTAACCAGTCGTTTGAATGAGCCTCTTACTATTCAGTATGTCATGGTCGATAAAATTGACCATACAGGAGCGAGAAAGACTGCGGTTTACGAGGTGTCCATAACCGTAGGTCCAGGGCAGTCCGTAGAAGTCGGACCGATTGAACTCGACGAACCCGTACTCGGAGAGTCCCTCAAAATAAAAGAGGGGGAGGACTATTTGGTTATCGAGGTATACATAACATCTGATGGTGACTGGTACCTTCTTGGCAAAGCGTCTACAGTCGCTGTTGAGTAGCTTTCGAAATCAAATTGAGCAAAAACCTAGCCTTTCACGGCTCAACGCCTTGCGTGGTGGCATAATAACTCCATAACGATCTTCGCAGCCTCGAGAGCGGTTATCCCCTTGTCGTACTGTGGAACACACTCAGCCAAGTCGAATCCGGTGATCTTCCCTCTTGGAATGAGAGTGATCAGATCGAGGAGCGTTGGTACATCAATGCCCTCGGGTTCTGGGTTTGCCACCGCAGGGGCATAAGCCGGATCCAACACATCCATATCAACGGTGATATAGATCTGATCCGCACTCTCTGACAGACTCTCGATGAGGTCTACCGCAGCTGATTCCCTTTCATGAATATCAAGCACGGTTATGGTTCTAACGCCTGTTCTCTCGATGTACTCCACTTCTTCCTTACAAAGAGCCCGTGTGCCAATCTGGACCAAATTATCCGGACCAAGTAGCTCGCATATCCTGCGCATAACGGTGGCGTGAGATAGCTTCTTCCCCATAAAGCTATGGCGCAGGTCTGCGTGGGCATCGAAGTCAAAGACCGTGATTTCCCTGCTGAAAGCCCTAATGATGCCCAGAGTCTGTGTGTGTTCCCCCCCAACGGTGGTAGGGATCCTGTTGGCTTTAATGATCATCGAGACAACATCATGAAGTCCCTCCAAGCTTGTTTCGGTGTCCATTGTGACCTCCAGATTTCCTAGATCGCAGATCCTCAGATCATCCACGCTAACTCGAGATCTGATGCTATAGGGCTCCAGGTTTAGTGATGCCTTTCTTATAGCGTCTGGGGCAAATCTAGATCCAGATCGGTAGGTGGACGTCCCATCGTAGGGGAAACCGACGATCACGTATTCCGCATCATCGAAGCTCGTCGATGAGTTGAGGAAGGGGAGTGTCGGCACAACGCGGAGTTCTCTACGGTTCATCCGATCAGGCTCTGACTAGTTGCCCTTCATTCCTGCCCGGGACGATCTATACCGGACGATGACGATGACACTGATCACAGTGACAGCGGCGAGAGCAAATATGCCGATGGGCGATGCCATCGGATAGGACGTGATCCAAGGTTGTGTGGCCTCGACGTCCTCCCTCTCCATCTCCTCGGGCAAAGCCATGGTTTCGGAGATGGTTACGTAGAGATCAGAGCCTACCAGGTCGCCTCGCTCTTCCAGAGTGTCGGCTATGTAGTCCATGCTGGTAACGTTATCGGAGGGGATCGTGTAAACGTGGGATACAGCTGAGTTCGTTATGAAGTCATACGCTTCCCCCCCGGCTCCCCATGTCATGTCGATCGGTAGCCAGCCCCACGGGGGAATGTAGACCATAGCCCAGCCGTGCCATCCCACGTGCTCGCTTTGGATGGTGACGTGACCGTCCCAGATGGAATAATTCTCTGGCTTCAATCCCTCGTACAGGATGACGCCTATCTGCACGTACGCCGGTATGCCCACGGCTCTACACATCGTTACGAGGAGATTCGTCTGGTCATCACAGTCCCCCACGCCGAGGAGCAGCGTCTCGTTCGGGTAAAGTGGAACCTCGTGAACACTCTCTGGATAATCAACGCAATCATGTATCCAAGAGACGAACCTATCCACGATCCTCAGGACGTTGGTCTCGTTGCCTTTGATCTGGTAGGCCAACTCTTGGATGGACGGCCACTCATCGTACCTCCATGGTCCTAGGGAGCCGGTGAACTCTTGCACCAGGCTTGGGTCTATGGCTTCTAGGTCCTGAGAGGCTTCCTCGTTGATCGCTGGGATCTCTCGGGACCTCGAATCTACGTGGTACTCGAGGCTGATTATCAGCTTTTCGCCGGGCGATAGCTCTCTGTCGGCGGAAATCTCGGCATATAGATTGCCATCTTCATCCCTGTCGGTCGATTCTACGGGTGGATCCGAGCTGGACAGAATCACGGTTGCCCAGCTGTTGTTCATGAGGAGACTGAAGCGCACGTGGTCTCGATCGAGGGTAATGGTCTCGTTCCCCCGATTGGTGTAGGTGTAGGTCGCCCTGTAGGTGAACTTAGCGGAATAGGTAATCGTGGTAAGGGGGAGATGCGCCACCCATATGGCGACTATGACGGCTAGGGCTAGCGCTGAGCGAGTCGGTCTCATCCTCCCCCAAAGGGTGGAAAGATCAAAATGGTGCTCGGTTTGGTCAGTACCGTGCTGAGGCCCTTTCGGGACCTCACGTTCTTCCCGTCAACGATGACCTGTAGGAAATGTTTTAGCTCATCCCCATCGAAAAGCGCTCTCTTGAACTCGGGTTTATGCATGGACACCAGTCGATCGAGGACCTCTCGGACGGTGGAACCCTCTTCAACGTCAATCTCGTCGTATTTTGTCCCGGCTGCTTCTCTGACGACAGAGAAGTATTCCACCTTGATCTTCAATCCGCCTAATCCTAGAGAACACAAATCAATATTGATTTTCCGTGATCTGAAAATTCATATTGGAACGATGGGGGTTCTTGTGGGCTGTGCCGGTTTCGCCGGGGGCATGGAAAGGTATTTCAGGACCTTCAGTGTTGTCGAGATCCAGAGCACCTTTTATAAGCTGCCCATGGTCCGGACGATCGAGCGTTGGAGACGTCTAGCTCCGAGCGGATTCGAATTCACGGTGAAATGCTCCCAAATAGTGACCCACCCAGCGACGAGCCCCACGTACCGAAGAGCTGGGATCCCCATCGCTCCTGAGGAGAGGGACGAGTATGGCCTGTTTAGACCTACCGATAAGGTGTTCGATGCCTGGGAGAGAACGAGACGCAGGTGTGAGATCTTGAGGGCGAAGGTCTGCCTTTTGCAGTGTCCCGCTTCCTTTCGTGCCACCGATGAAAACATACGCAACATGTCGGATTTTTTATCATCCGTGGATCGAGGTGGGATGACGATCGTTTGGGAGCCTAGGGGGAGGGATTGGACCGAGGGGGTCATCAGAAGGCTCTGTGAGAGGCTGCATCTATCCCACGTGGTGGATCCTTTCGCAAGGGAGCCCGCTTACGTCGATGATCTGATCTACTACAGGCTCCACGGAAAGCCTCCTGGTGAGTCCATGTACCGCCATCAATACGATAACGGGGAGCTGCTGAAGCTGGCCGATAAGGTCAAGGATGCCGTGGAGGCAGATCTAGGCCTCTACTTGATATTTAACAATCTCAGCATGTTCGAGGACGCAGCGAGATTTAAGGGCTACTTTGAGGAGGGGCGGTTTCCCTCGACACTACCCTCCAAGAAGGAGGACATAGAAGGGATACTGAAGGGGACAAGATATCCAGCTGATCTCGCCTCACTGATCAGCCGATTTGGTTGGAGACTCATCGAGTGGAGAGGAAAACAGATCCGACTTCGAGAATTGCTAAGACGCACAGGGCAGAGATCGTTCAAGGATGCTAATGATGTTCTACAAGAGCTGGAAAGAGCGGGGTGATGACTACCTCCTGATGCGTGCACTTAAGGCTACTTTATGAGGCGACGCGTCTAGAAGTTGAAGGCATTGAGAGTGGCTGTGGTCGGCGTAGGGCGATGGGGAGTCAACCACCTTAGGGTCTGCAAGCTTCTTCAAAAGGAGGGCCTCTGTGATGGGGTCGTCATCCACGATCGGAACAGGGAGCGTCTGAGGCACGTAGCTAGATCCTATGGCATCGAAAGAGCGTATACCGACTCAGGTGCCATGTTCCGAAACGAGGAGCCGGAAGCTGCCATTATCTCCACTCAGACGGTTTACCATGCTCAAACCGCTCTGGAGGCCTTATCCTACGCTGATGTTCTGGTGGAGAAGCCCATTGCCGCTACTCTGGAGGAGGCCCGATCGGTGATTAGAAAAGCCGAGAGCGAGGACCGAATCCTCGCCGTGGGTGAAATCGAGCTCTTTAACCCCGTCATCGTTGAACTCAACTCGTACCTCGAGAAAACAGGCGAAGACGTACTTTGCATCACAGCTCGGAGAATTGGCCCCGGTCCAAAACCAGAAAATACGGAGAATCTGGGTGTTGCTCACGACCTCCTCGTCCACGACATCACCGTTTCCCTGCACATCCTAGATGAAAGGCCCACGGAAGTGATGGCCACGACCGTGAGAGTCGATGACTTTCCCTATGAAGTTGATATCCACGCGGTGTTCAATTTTCCCGGCGAGGTTGAGACCAGGACCAACCTCCACGCCAGTTGGCGGTCCGAAGCCACTTCAAAGCTGCGGACTCTATATCTGGAAACTCCGAAAAGGTTCATCGCAGCCGACTACATCACGCAGACCCTACGCGTTGAGAGGGGTGTCGGTGAGCACGAGGCGGAGAAGGGCTATCTCGACCTTTTGAGAGCCTACGACGCAAGGGAAGTCACCGAGCGGAAGCTGCTGACCGATGTCACGAGCGAGCCCCTGCTGCTTGAGGACAGGCACTTCCTACAACGCGTAAGCGAGCGCAAACCGTGCATCGTGGATGGGTGGTTGGGCTATAACGCGCTCAATTGCGTTTTGCGAGCACTAGAGTCGGCCCAAAAGGGGAGGAGGGTCAAAATCCCGTGGGAGGAGGGGCTATAACGCAACTACCTTTTCACGAGCTTCTTCAGCTCCCCTCGGATTTCGTCGATGCCCCTTCTCGCCACTATCAGCGGTATTCTCTCGTAGCCGGCTAGTTCGAGTGCCAGTTTGTCTACCTCGCCCTCGGCGATGGGTCCCTGAAGGACTACCGCCCTGGGTTTGGGTGTCTGAACCCGGATCGCTATCATCGGCGATCGACCCGTGGTCACGCCGGTGAAGATGAGCGCCCTCTCGGTTGTCATACCCATGACCCTGATGAATTCATGGCCGGAGAGGGTTCGTATGGCCTCCAAGCTGTCGATTATGGTGTACCCGTAGATGGGGTCATCGAGTCTGTCATCACACGCCACAACCGTTCCATCGACCGCCTTCACGATATCGGATACCTTGAGTGGAACGGGGAAGTCTCGCACGTCTATGATGGCCTTGGCGGAGATGGCGAGCGCTCTTGCCATCGACTTGATCACGTCCCCGCCCCTTTTCTCGTCGATCCCGATCAACGCACCGACGAACTTCTGGACGGTGAAAGAGCCAGGGGACCTCCTTCGCCCGCTCTCGTAGTCGCTCAGGACCGAGGGTGACACCCCCATCTCCTTTGCCAGCGTCTTCTGAGGAACGTCGAATACGTCTCTCCACTTCCTCATCGTTTTTCCTGGCTCCAAGGAGAGAACGATCTCGGCGGCTATCTTTTGTGAGAGAGCCTCCCTCGTGGCCTCTGAGATCATGGGATTCAATAATAAATCTGGGGGGCAAGATTTCATGGTTTGGGGTTGGGGTACGGTGAACGCATCGAGGAGGTGAGCCAAGGAAAGAGGTCCAACATCATCTTGGCCCTCGACCTACCCGTGGGAGAAGAGTCGCCGAAGGACTTCGTTGATAAATGTTCCAAACTCGTTGGGAAGGTGTCGAGACACATCTGCGCTGTGAAAACCAACCGTCAGACCGCGGTGTTTCTCTCTTCAACCCGTCTCTCCACTCTGGTCAACCGAATGCACGAGATGGAGCTTCCCACGATCATGGACTGTAAGTTGAACGATGTCGGACACACGAACGTTGTGATTGCCGAACAGTACTTCGACGTGGGATTTGATGCTATCACCGCCAGTCCCTTCGTGGGTTGGAAGGAGGGCTTGGAGCCCGTTTTCAGCCTCTCAGAAAGCATGGGAAGGGGCATACTCCTTCTCGCTTTCATGAGCCACACGGCTTCGAGGGAGGGCTACGGTCAAACCGTGGTCGATGCTAAGACGAGAAAGCTGGTACCTCAGTACGAGGTCTTTGCTCGATGGGCTCTGAGATGGGGGGCTGACGGTGTCATCGTCGGGGCAACCTACCCCCCCATCATCTCGGAGATCCATGGCATTCTAAGAGACCGGGTCCCGATCTATTCGCCGGGGATAGGCCCGCAAGGGGGTGCCATCGGCAAGGCGATGAGAGCGGGGTCCAAGTACCTCATAGTGGGAAGGAGTATCTTGCAGAGTTCCGATCCCGCGGAGGCAGCGAGGATCATTTGCAGGAGAGCGAGAGAGCCCCTAGAGTCGTTCTAGCTCCCGCCACGTTTTGAGTTCTCTCTTTAGGAACTCCTGGACGGCGATCCTGATCGCCGCACTCTTGCTGGGGTATATGCCCTTCTTGACGAGTCTTTCGATGCCCCGTACGATCGCACGAGGAAGCCTTACGGTTATGGTCTCCATGAGTTCGGAAGAAATGGAATCCTCCTCTTAAATTTCTCTTGTAAACACCGTATATTCAATTCTATTTAAACGGAGGAACGGTTTACGAATGATGGTCGACCCCAACGAGGTCTCGAGTCGAGACATGGTTGCCCTAGAGCTAAACGCCAAGCACTTTGGGATCTCCCACCTCCAGCTGATGGAGAACGCGGGCAGCGCGGTTGCGGGAGAGGTCATTAAGAGGGCCAAAAAGGGAAGGTGTGTGGTCTTCTGTGGCTGTGGCAAGAACGGAGGAGACGGGTTCGTTGCAGCCAGGCACCTGTTCTCGCTCGGTTTTAAGGTCACCGTCTTGCTCATCGGCAGAGAGGGTTCCATAGAATACGAGAACTGCCGAAGGAACTGGGAGGCGATAAAGTGCCTGAGAGGAATCGAAACCATCCAGTGTGCCGATTCCTCGCTCATACCAAGCATCAAGAGGTCCGACGTTGTGATCGATGCCCTGCTCGGGATCAAGGGGGATCTTAGACCCCCCCTGCTGCAGGCAGTGCAGGCGATCAATGAGATCAAGGGCTACAAGGTATCCATCGATGTCCCGACCGGAATCGATCCTGACAGCGGCAAAGTAATGGGAAGCGCCGTCCGGGCCGATCTGACCGTGACCTTCCATAGGGCAAAGGTTGGACTATCCAAGGCGAAGAGACACACGGGAGAGATCGTCGTTAGGGATATCGGTTTGCCATCTGAGATCGAGAGCTATGTGGGACCAGGAGACCTTTACCTCGTCGAGAAGGGAAGACCGATGGAAGCGCACAAGGGTGACTTCGGTAGACTCATGATAATCGGAGGGAGCGATGTCTATTCGGGTGCACCCGCGCTCGCTGCAATGGCAGCCCTAAGAACCGGGGTTGATATCGTCTACATTGCGGCGCCGGAGAAAACCGCGTATGGGATCTCGTCCATGTCGCCCAATCTCATAACCATTAAGTTGAGGGGGGAGATACTCGGCCCCAAAAGTGTGGCGACGATCCGAGGGTGGCTGGAAAAAGCCGACGCGTTGATCGTGGGACCTGGACTCGGGCTTCACAAAGACACGGTTCAATCGGTTTGGAGCGTACTACAGATCATGGAGAGAATGCGCCTGCCTGTGCTCCTAGACGCCGATGGGCTCAAAGCCTTCGCTCAGGCTAGGCGGAAGTTTAAAATCTCGAACCTGGTGCTGACCCCCCATGCTGGTGAGCTGAGGATGCTAACGGGTGAGGAGCCTCCTAAACGGCTGGAGGGTAGATCAAAGGAAGTGAGGGCGAAGGCAAAGGAAATCGGAGCGGTCATCCTACTAAAGGGTAACGTCGACGTTATCTCGGACGGGGCTAGGGTCAAATACAACTTCACGGGGAACCCCGGCATGACCGTTGGTGGTACGGGGGATACGCTCAGTGGCATCGTCGGAGCCTTCTTGGCTCAGGGCTTCGATCCGTTTGAGTCTGCATGCGCCGGAGCCTTCGTAAACGGGGCGGCGGGTGACATGGCAGCTGAGGAACTCGGATACCACCTGGTTCCTATGGACATCGTTCAGAGGATTCCTAGGGTATTAGAGCTGGCTAGGGGGTAGCTGTTTAGGGATCGGCATCTGGATGGATGGCGACCAACTCAAAACTGTCCTCAGATTCGATCCGCAGATCAAGCTACGCTTTCCGGAGCTAAAGGTCGTCATCGGGGAAATAGATGGAGTCGTTGTAAAGGGCTTTGATCGATCCCTGGAATCGTTCAAGAAGAGGGTTTTCACTGAGGTCGGGGAGAGATACGACATCCAGGAACTCAGACGCGCTCGGGTTTTCAGGGCCTATCGTGACTTCTTTTGGAAGATAGGAATCGATCCAACAAAGGATAGACCGGCCGCCGAGGCCCTCATCCGCAGGATCCTGCGGGGTAGATCAATCCCGCGGATTAATACCCTGGTGGACGCATATAATCTTGCCTCTATGAAGACGGAGATAGCCCTCGCAGCCTTTGACAGGAACAGGGTAAGGGGCGGGTTAGCGATGCGATTCGCAACAGAAGGAGAAGAGTTTCTGGGTATAGGGATGGGGAAGCCCAAGAAGTTGAGGGGTGGGGAGGTGATCATCTCGGACGAGGAGAAGGTGATCGCCATCTACCCCCACAGAGACGCCGATGAATCGAAAATCACCGACAGCACAAAAGATGTTTTATTACTCGTTTGCGGAGTTCCGGGAGTATCGGATGATGCGCTCCTGGATGCCGCAAGTTTGACGACGGAATACATTACGCGATTCTGTGGTGGAAGGGCGAGATTCGAGCTTGTGGGGTGATCCTTATGGCTCGCTCCTCTCGCTCGAGGACCTGGGCTCAATCACGGGACTTCTCTCCCGTAAATCGGGCTTTTTTGAGAAAAGGTAAAAGAAACCATGGTCTCGAATTATGGAATGAGCGCGTATCTGGAGCCCACTAGTACCCAAAAAAGATCGAGCGCTGTGAAGGCGTTTGCCGTCTTAAGTGTAGCCCTAAACCTGATTCTCGCGGTGGCGATTGGTCTCCTCTGGAGCAATGCGGGGATGGTCGCTCAGGAGCTGAACGCTACTAGGAACGAGCTCGCTTTTTACAGGTCGCAAGCGGAGAATCTGACCGGTCGCATCAATGCGTTAACCCAAGAGCTCAACATCACGAGGGGCCAACTCGATTTCTACAGATCTCAGGCAGAGTATTATTCTGCTCTTTTGAAGAAGGAAACGGCCGCTGGAGAGGGGATCGTTGGCGAAGCGACGATCAACGTGGTGGCTGTTAGAGCAATTCAACAAGGGTTTTACGGAGTTTCCTTCGAGGGTGTGGCCATGTTTGCAAAGATCGAGCTCGTAAGCGGAGAGGGAAGGGTACTTGTGAATACCATACCCAGAGTGGGTATCGACCTTCAGACAAGCGCGCGAACCGCTGCGTTAGTAGCTGAGAGGGTAACAGGAGCATCCCTTGAGAAAACGGACGTTATAGTCACCATCATGGCCGATGAGCCTGTAGATGTTGTCGACGGTCCGAGTGCTGGCGCAGCCATAACCATCGCCATGATCGCCGCAATAAAGAATGAGCCCCCGGTCGATACTGTTTTCATCACCGGTACAATTAATCCAGACGGCTCAATCGGAGTCGTTGGCGGGGTGCCCTACAAGGCCGAGGCTGCTGCGCAAAAGGGGGGAAAGATCTTCTTGGTTCCGAGCGGTCAAGCCACCGTGGCCGTGATAGAGACCGTCGAAAGGCACCCATTCCCAGGGTGGACCATATATGAATCCCAGACTCGCCTGGTATCGCTTGAGGAGTACCTTCATCAGAAGGGCTACGACATCGACGTGATCGAGGTCGGCACCATAAACCAGGCCTACGAGATACTAACAGGAAAGAGCTAGTACGGGCCATTGGGCGATATCGGCGTTTGTCTTCATTTTTAGGTAGAAAGCCGCTTACGAGGAGATGACTTTCGCCGTCTGTTCTTATGAGGTTCAGCGGGTATGGTACGCTTTGGGTAGGTCGATCATGCCAGTGAAGAAAGGGCATACAAAGGGAGATCGAGGAGAGATCAAATAGCGGTAAAAAGCATAGAAGGTTAACTAGCCCTGCCGGCAAGTGGTAGGTAACCCGCCTTCTGTTTCAGCGACATTTGTCTAAGCGGC
>JBHIEI010000028.1:0-16566 GCA_046760555.1 Bathyarchaeia archaeon | reverse complement strand
TCCACGACAAGCCCATCCTCCTCTCGCTTATACGTCGCCTTCACCGGACAGACTATGGTACAGGGTGGATCCTCGCACTGCATGCAAGGTCGTGGTAGGTACTTCGAAGTCTCTCCCTCCCTAATTGAGACGTCGAAAAACAGATTCATCCAGGCTATTACATGTCGCTCCTCCTCCCCTTTTTGCGGTCTCGGCACATTATTCTCACGGCGACAAACACGAACGCACTGCCCACATCCTATACACAGATCAAGATCGATCACCATCCCGAACTTAACATCAGCCTGTCCCTTCTGAGATCTCTCTGCCTTCGACTTGAAGAGAGACTCTAGAAATTGGTCGGGGATTGATTCACCGACTACGATAATCGGCCCGACCCCCGCCAAAATCTTAACGAACTCTCTTCTTGTTATGCGCACTATACCATCGCCCTACTTAATTCGAATAGAAAGGTTTTTCACCAATCTTATAATCCTTTCCCTTGGAGAGAAGTAAGCTCCTTAGCAGGCTTAGAGGGGGTAAGTACCGGATCGACCTACGTGGTTACCCCAGAGTGTTGTATAGCCGTAACATTTTAAAATTCACTTTCTTGGATGGTGAGGCAACTACGTGTTGGAGAAAACTCTTTTGGTTTTTCAAGACAGATAGTGATCCATGAAAATTGAATGAAGTTGTACAAGGAGCTAAAATGTTAGGTGATATACTGGTGGTAATCAGAGGCGGTGGCGATCAGGCCTCTGGGGTGATTCATAGGCTGTTTCGATGTGGGATGAAGGTGGTGGTGCTGGAACAGGCTAGGCCAACGGTAATACGCAGAGCTGTGGCTTTTGCATCGGCCGTATACGATGGGGAAATCGTTGTTGAAGGGGTAAAAGCCGTTAAGGTGACCGACATCTCTGAAGCCAGGGAGGTGTTAAGAGCGGGAGACTCCGTTCCGGTGCTGGTCGATCCCGAAGGGAAGGCGATCTCACAACTAAAACCTCAGGTGGTGGTAGATGCAACCATGAGAAAGAAGAACCTAGGCACCAGAATAACGGACGCGCCCTTAGTAATCGGGCTGGGGCCAGGATTTACCGCAGGGGTGGATGTGCACAAGGTTATCGAAACCAACTGGGGGCATGATCTTGGGCGCGTCATAGAAGAAGGTTCAGCTGAACCTGACACAGGAATCCCCGACGTTTTTAATGAGTGTGTATTGCGGGCGCCATGCGATGGGGTGTTCACCACCGATAAGAAAATCGGCATGAGGGTTAAAGAGGGCGAAATTGTAGGCTACGTCTCTAACACGAAGGTGACAGCCGAGATTTATGGAGTGATAAGAGGTTTATTGAAAGGGGGGCTCTCTGTGAAAAAGGGAGCGAAACTGGGGGACATCGATCCCCGTGGAGAAGAAAGGTATGCATTCACAATTTCGGAGAAAGCAAGAGCAATCGGTGGTGGTGTTCTGGAAGCTATTTTAGTTTCGATGAAAAAACCATAGCACAGAAAAAATATACGTGTTACTTTTTGAGAAATGGTAATAAATTTAAAAACGATGCTATAGACACACAAATAGACACATGAGCATTCCAAAAGTGAAGCCTTGGCAAGCTGGACTCGTCGTTGGACTGCTAGCAGCTCTGGCTCAAGCCGTGTACAACGTCATGCCTGAAACAATCGAAGGGGTCGCGGGCTACAAGAGAGCCCCACCTGCCTACGGCTTCTGCATGTTTTGCCACGTGAGGGATTTCGTGAATTGGTTTCTCGTGAGACTTGTGCCATGGATGAAGCCAGCCCCAATCTCAGTCGTCATCCCCGTTCTGACGGTCATTGGAGTAATCGTCGGCGCAAGCTTGACAGCCATCGCCGCAAAGGAATTTTCTTGGAAAAAGACGATCAATCCTGGCTTGGCCGCTACCTACGGATTCTTGGTCGTATTCTTTGCTGGATTACTCGGGGCATGCCCTGTTCGAATAACACTAAGAGCAGCTTACTTTGGCGTCGTTGGATTCGTTGGAGTTTTCTCGATGATTCTTGGAACGTGGGTTGCTACAGAGTTCGTGCTTAAGAGGCCCTGAAGGGAAAAAGATGTTTTACGCGTTTGCCCTCGCCACTCTCATCGTTGGGCTAATCGCTGGTATCTTATTCCAACGATCCGGTATGTGTTTCATCGGGGGTTACAGGGACTTCTACTTGTTCAGAGACACCCACCTAGTAAAGGGTGTGATCGCATTCTTCCTTGGGGCTGTCATCGGCTACGTGATCCTATCACTAACTGGAGCGATATTCGCTAAGGACACGTTCCCGTGGGTGTCCTACAAAGGGATGCTGCCTATGCCTGGATCGATGATACCAGCCAAGGATTTGGCGACAGCTATCCTGGTCGCGATCATTGGTGCTTTTGGCGTTGGCTTCTTCTCTGTGCTATCCGGTGGTTGCCCATTGAGAAACCATGTTATGGCTGGGGAAGGAAACAAGAGCGCTATCGCCTACGTGATTGGATTCTGGATCGGCATCCCAATTACCTACATGATCATACACTTTTTGCTGCTCACTTAGCCAAGGTCAAAGCAAAAGAATCTTCTATCAAACATCATAATTACAGGAGAATGCCGAAGACGGGCGTAGGATTAGTTGCCTTTTTTGATGTACGGGAGGTATTCAAAGCGGAAAAAGTGCTCAAAAAAGCGGGGTATCCTGCCAAGGCCGTTCTGCCTCCACCCCAGCTTCGTAAAGGTTGCGATATGGCAATCGAATTCGACCTCGTTGAGCGTGTGGGGCTTGAACGGACGCTGAGAGAAGGTGGCATCAAGTATCTCGACATCATCTCTGTAGACGCCCCGGGAATTAAGCCACTAGATCTAGTAAAAAAGATCGATTTTACCGATTCGGTCATGGTTAGAGCCGGGCAGATGAAAATCACCTTTGAGAAGGAAACGGGGACGATTCGAAATATCTCCGGTGGTGGCTGCCCCGACGTGCCCTATCTTCACATTCAATTGATCGACAAGAAGATCACCGAGGCTCCCCATCCTGAACAAATCGGCTACACACTCTGCAGTTATCTTCTCAACAAAGCTTTCGAAGAAGCGCTGAGCATTTACAGAGAGACGGCATGTTGATCGTGGCTGGCACCGTTCCGATCAAGGAATTACCTCTGGTGGCGAGTAGTCCAAATTTTCGAATTCCCTGCACGATGGGGACAGCGGCGATGGTCAGCACAGCGGTTGTGACTTGTGAGTATTTGGGGATCGATCGACCATTTTGGATCACCGCTGGCGACATCGGCGAAGGGAATGGTAGCAGGGTCATCTATCGCTATTTGATCGAGAGAGTTCCCGAGATTTCCCCGACCGTCCTCTCGATGCACTATCTCCTGCCCATCATGACCGCCATGCGAAAGGTGATCGAATCAGTCGAAAAATGCGACAAAAAACCAGCTCTGATCGCGGACGCGGGTTCTATGTATGCCGCGAAGGCCGCTGGCCTCGCTCAGAAGTTCGATATCTTTACGCCCGACGCTGGTGAACTTGCTTTCTTGGCCGACCCCGACGCGACCCACCCGGCTTACATCCGGCAATACCTCTTCGGCATCGATGACAAAGAAGCCAAGAAGTTGATAGAGCAGGCATACGAGTCGGGGAATGCAGCAAGAGTGTTACTGGTCAAGAATCCCATCGACTACATCGCAGAAGATGGACGAGTTATGACCACGATAAGCGAGCCAAATATCCCAGAACTCGAAGCGATCGGAGGAACCGGGGACACGATAACTGGTTTGATCTCGGCACTCGTATCCGCTGGTTATACACCACGCGAGGCGGCAATAGTCGCTGCCAAGGCTAATCGGATGGTTGGCAAATTCTCAGATATTAACACCGCAACGAAGATTGCCCAGCTCATTCCTCGATTTCCCGATGTGTTCAGGCGATACCTGCGTGAATGGAGCAAAGCGCGCCACTCGAAGTAATCTATCAGTGAAGAGCTGTGAGTGACTTTTGAATTAGTTCTAGCGCCTTAGACTTTAGACTCTAAGCCCTTTTTGATGGTAATTGTGAACTCAGCCCCCTCCCCCTTAACCCCAAGTATTTCATGTCCTTTAGCTACAATGGTACGTAAGATTCTGTCTTTACTGACCGGGCTAGCGCCAACAACTTTGACTAGTTCTCCGGCATTTACGCGCTTAAGAGCCTTTTCTGTCAAAATCGTTGGTACTGGGCACGATCTTCCTCTTACATCAACAACTTTCCCAACTTTAGCTTCCTTCATCTCCTCCTCATATTTCTTTAAGGATCCAGGCTCACGGAGACACAATTCAGAAGAACAATCATACAAGCTTAAAATCCTTCTTTCGAAAGGAGGGCGTCCGATGAAGCCTCATCTGGCCTTGAAAATACCTCTCTGTCGGCCTTTATAGTTGGATTTGTATAGCATAGAGATACGGAATTGTACCCCATTATCCTAGCAGGCTTCTCGCTTGGCGTAGGCGTGGCTCTACCCTGCACGGCAGTGTGTTACCCCGTTGTCGCCACCCACATCTTGGCCGATCGTCCAAGAGCCAAGGAGGGGTTCTACACCACCATACTATTTACACTCGGCAGGCTGGTTTCCTACTTGACCTTGGGTGTGGTCTCGGCATTCCTTGGGAGGATAATACTGGGTGAGACCCAGCTAGCACAGAAGCTTCTAGCACCAACGCTTTTCACTCTGGGAGCCGTCCTGGCTCTATATGGACTGTCTATCTGGTTCGGATTCCGAATTAGAATCGGTCCAAAGGTATGCAGTTATTTCGGGATGAGTAGGTCCACTATCGGTTTGGGCATCCTAGCTGGTTTTAGGCCTTGCCTGCCCCTGCTGGCAGCCTTGACTTACACAACGACCCTTGGAAATGTAGCAGAGGGAGTTTTTTTCATGACGTCCTTCTGGCTTGGATCGGTTGTATACATGCCCGCCCTAGGTCTAGCAACGGGTGCCGCCGCTAGCCTCGGAGTCAAACGTATGGGTATGGAAAGAATCAGGAGAATCAGCGGCATAGCGCTCCTGATCGTGGGTTTCCTCTTTATGAGCCAAGGAAGTTCCCTCTACAGTTCACTCGGCTTAGTTGATGTTGAAAAGGGTATAGAAAGATTTATTCCGCGAAATCCTTAGCGATAGTTCCAGATTCGAATCTCGTAACTTGAATCTAGTCTATCCTTTGGCGAAGCGGATAGAGTCCGGAGAGGAGATACACCGAGACTTCCTCACCCTCCTCTAAGACCGCCTTTCCCTTTGGGACTATGGTGAACCCGTTTGCCTTTACCAGTACGCTCCGGAGCACCGACTCTCCCAAAATCGGCTTGGCGACGAAACCCTCCGAAGTACTCATGATCCTGACGAACCTAACCCTGCGAAAGGGCACAAATTTTCGAAACGTGACCCTCTTCGAGATCTTGGCTTTGATCGCAAACTGAGGTATCTCCGTGGGAAGATCGCTTACTAACCTAATCAGAGGCACCAAAAGAAAGTAGAAGCCCAAGACCGTTGATTGGATGTGACCTGGGAGCATCACGATGGGTTTGCCCCCAACGACCCCGAGGCTTGAGACCCTTCCAGGTTGCACCTTCATGCCACGAATGATCACGTTCCCCGAGGTCAGTAGGTTAATGGCGGTGGGGACGAGATCAAGTCTACCCACCGAAGCTCCGCCTATGGTCGCTACAATATCGGCTCTTTTGAGCCCCTCTTCCAACTTTTTCTTTATTGCTTGCTCGTCGTCAGGAGCTACACCTAAGCCCAAGGGATCAGCGCCTGCTTTTTCCGTCAACTTGTGGATCAACACCGCGTGACCGCTGAACTTCTTGCCTGGACTCACTTCATCAGCGCTCTCGGTTAACTCGCTCCCGACCGATAAGATTCCGACAACGGGTCTCTTAGAGACCTTGACCTCCCACCTCCCGATCTCCGCTAAAAGGCTCACGTCCTGCGCCCTTAGCATGTGCCCCCTCCTGAAGATCACCTCACCCTTTTTAACGTCGAAACCTGCCGGCATCGTATTTTCTCCGGGTCTAACCTTTGTGCGAACCACGATGGCGTTTCCGCTAGTCTTAGAGACTACCTCTACGGGTAGAACGGCGTTGGCGCCTGTGGGCATGAAGGAATCGGTATCTACGTAATAGGTCTCTCTAGGATTGAGGCTCGGCACTTCCTCAGCTCTTAGACAAACATCGCCCGCGACCAGCAAGAAAACGGGATTGCTAGGTGTGGCATTGTAGGTGTCCTCGGCCCTGACGGCATACCCATCAAAGAGCGATATATCCCTAGGGGGAATGTCAATGCTGGATGCCACATCCTCCGCTAGCACTCTGCCATAAGCCTCGTTCAGGGGAACGATTTCGCTCCCGACTCTTACGCTAACAACTTTTTGCACAACTTCCATAGCCTTTGAAACGGACATGTAACGCAGCTTCGTCTTTCCCTTCATGTGGACCTCCTATACGATTTATACTCGTCTAGTAATCTCTACCATCCTCTTCTAACGTTCCTACTTATGCTGGTGTCGATTATCAATGCTCTGCTTTGGGTCTTCATCACCGGCAACTCAGTATTACCCTTTAGATTCTCCTTCATTTATGAGGGAAGTATGAAGCTCCCTTCTCTCCCATCCCCTCTTTAGGGCTTCAAATTCTTTCATCGTATCAAAATCTTTCAATATGCCAGGATCGTCTACCTCCACTTCATGGGTATCCCCCTCATACCTTTTTATGATTGAACGGGCCCCGATGTCCCCGCCTATCTTCATGACTTCACAGAGTAATGATCTGTCAATCAGTACGGGGTGGCCTCTTCTACCCTTATAAGTGGGAACAACGATCAACGAGTGCGTCCTCTCGTATTCGTCCACGATTTTGTTGATGGTTGACGCGCTCATGAGTGGCTGATCGCCCAGGACGAAAATGATGGCTTCCGATCTTCCATCCGTTTCCTCTATCCCTGCTTTTAGAGATGTGCTGAGTCCCATTTCGTAGTCCGGGTTCGTTACGATCTTTATACCACTCTTTTCAACTATCCTCTCGGCGATCTCCCCAGCTTTGTAGCCCAATACAACTATTATTTCCCCGACCTTCGACCTGCCGACATTTGATATTACGTGCTCAATGACGCTTCGATCTCCGAGCTTCAAGAGCTGTTTAGTTAAGCCCATACGAGTCGACCTGCCAGCGGCCAGAATAACGGCGGAAATCATCCTTCCCCCTCAAAGACCCAGTATTTGCCACCAAACACGCTTCCGAGAATCACTCTGTTGGTCATCACTTCATCGACCATTGGCTCTAAACGATCCAAGGTACGCTCATCATCTACCTTGTTTACGAAAGCCAGGGACCTCGAACCTCTGGGAGCCATTTCTAGATAGTGATTCATCACTTGGATCAAGGCACCTAGGGTTATGGGATCTCCCAACCTCATGCCGGTCAATCTAGCCACCAGCTTCGGCCTATGGGCATGCTCTCGGCTAAGCCTCTTGCCCAGGGCATCCGCCCCAAGCACGGGGATGTACAGCGTCGTGGAGGGCGGAATGACCGGTTCATGCTTCGCCGGAGCCTTAAATGGTCTCTTCTTAGACCCATCGGCTTCAACGATTACGCAATCGACATTTGTCAGTGACAGCCAATCCCGTATAACCTCAGGCTTCACGCCCGCCACTTTCCCCACCCTCCTGATGATTCGCCAACCGCATGTGACGTGACCGTATCTAGAGAGGGCCCGCCCTAACTCTTCGGCGGTAGGATTTATCAACAAGCGTTTGGTCATGTCGGACGATGGGATCTCAATCCGCGTGGTGGTCGTTGTCACAACATTCTTCCCAATGGTCGCCAATTCCCTGGCCAAGGAGAACATAGTCAACGTCTTACCACCCGCCCCTACCAACGTTACAACCTCCCCATCCCTTACCGAAAAGGCGTCAACCAATCTAGAGAATACACGAAAGTCCCGTCTCCCCTTCTTGAAGTGCCGTCGGGGACTCCTGAGTTTCAATTTTCTATGATGATTGAAGGAGAAGCACTGATAATAATTTCAAACAATCAGAGTGAAAGTCTGGGTCTGATGGTGATGAAACGAGCAGCAGATTTGATCTGGGGAGTGCCCCCGGCCTCAGCGATTATTTGCATAACCCTATCGGGATCGACGACCCTGATTCCGCTGACAATCGTTGAACCGTGACGAAAAAGCGCATCGGGGACAATACCAGATGAGGGTCCGACTACCGCAATCTCCCTCGCCCCCTTACTGAGTTCTAGGAGGCGATCTATCGTCTTATTCGCGATGCTACTCCCAGTGATTATTACGATATTCGCCTTCGGGAGAACTTCCTCGCAGGCGATATCGGGAAGAACACCTTCACGGCGAAGATCGGGATTTCTCTCGAGAACGTAAAGTTTCTTGGTTTTTTCTTTTATCCTATCGATCAGTCGTCCTATACGACCAACCAAGGCCACTAAATCATTTCTCTTTATCTCGACGAAGTCCATGAAGTTGCCCTCAGAAATCTGATATCGCTCAGTCGCCCTTTCCAGGACTATCTGAGATAAGGCATTCAGGGCCGCGACGCCAACAACGCTTTCGCCGACATCCCATGATCGAGCCATTTCAGCCAATTCCATCGCCGATCTCCCCGCCAAGGTACCCGCCTGCCCAACCACCTGACAGCACTCGGGTCTTATATCGAGGGTACAACAGACACCTACGTGTCCTGTGCCCAGCTGGACGCCAGCATAGCCAAGACCCATGCACACCCTCTCCACCTGTATCTCGCTTAGGTTTGGTACTTTTTCACGGATAATGGTAATTCCTTCTTCGATGACTCTACCTGCCATAGCTTCACCGCAAGAGATGTCTATTCCGCTCTTAACTTTTGATCTTGATTCGCTCGATTGAGAATTTAAAAAGCCGATCACAGCCTTAAGGGCTTATTCCTTGGAGTAGGACTCCCTTTTAACTATGGTTGGTAACGCTCTAGCCGCATCTGTAACTTCTTTCAGCGCTGCGAAGATCTCTCTTCTGCCCAAGCCAGATAGGGCTACGAGAGCAACGACATCCCCTGGCCGGAAATCTCCCTCGGCCTGGATGATCAAAACGTCGTGAAGCCGGAATTTTTCCTTATTCCGCCGCGCTATCTCCCTTAACGCCTCTTCGGTCGCGGGCTTGTTTGTTTCGATACTCAACTTGACAACCCCCCTCTCTTCTCTAACGACGCCGGTGTAGAATAGGATCCCACCGGACCTCCCTTGCGTGTTCCTCTTCGTGAACTCCTGCATCTCCCTTAGGATGTTAAACCGTCTCTTCTCAACTACCCCCGAATCCTCCATTTCACCAGATAGTACTTTTAGCGGATTAAAACTCAGGATTAGTATCCTAAACCGATTTCATACTTCCGAGGTGTAACTAACCTACCATTAAAGACAAAAGTCTCGGAGTTTCCGATTATCACCGTTGATTGCGTATCAATCTTGCAATCCAGCATCTCGCCCAAAGTGGTGATTTGCACCCTCTCACCCTCCATCATTGCGTTTGTGACGATTCCAACCGGCGTAGTAACCTTCTTATTCTTCATCAAGATCTGAGCAGCTCTTTTGAGTCGCCAATCTCCGTCTTTGCTCCTCGGGTTGTACAATACTACCACAAAATCCGCCTTTGCAGCCAACTCCAATTGCCTTTCTATGATCTCCCAGGGTGTCGCTAAATCTCCGATGCTGATAGCTGCAAAACCGTGTCCTAGTGGTGAACCCAAGAGCGCCGCGGCAGAGTTAGCCGCGGTTATACCGGGAACAACCTCCACAGCCACTCTCAAATCCCTCTCTTTTAGGAGGTCAAAGAAAATGCTAGCGATGGCGTAAATTCCAGGATCTCCAACGCTTACTATCGCCACTATTTTCCCCTTTAAAGCCTCCTTTACAGCTACCTCGGCACGTTCAATCGGCGACATCTTTTCGGAGATCACCTTTTTGCCAGAAACGAGTTCATTTATCGGGTCCAGATGAGTTTTATGACCCACGATAACTTGCGCGCGCCTTAAGGTGTCCACAGCCTTAGGGGTCATGTGATCCAAGCTTCCTGGACCTATACCAACAAGATAGATCTTACCACCCATTTCGAGCCTCCACCGATTGTTGGTGCCATCGGATTGCTATTGACCAGCCTTCCACATCCGGTCAAAGTCTCTTCTGCATCTCTCGATGCATTTTCTACTCGGGCTAAACAACGCGCTCCACTCTCCTGTACCGAATCTCGGTTTGGCTATTGAGGTTATCAGAGCTTTCTCGTTATCAACGACCACTACGTACTCATTACCAACGTCTTTCCATCGCCTGACTTTAGCCACCTTGGAGAAGCGGTCCACAGCCTTTCGAGATTGACCAACGCGAGAAACAACCCGGATGCCGACTCCTCGGTCGGCGGCCAACTGAAGCTTAGCAAACACTGATTCGACATCGAGGTCGCTCAATTCAGGGGCTATTACAAAAACCTCCTTTCCAGCCCTCGAAATCAGTTCTTCAAGTTCATCCAGAACTCTCTTCCTACCGATCAAGCTGTAGGCGCCGGAGGCCTCTCGGATAGAGGCTCGCCTGTACAACGGCTCAAGTTCACTTACCGTAACATCCACACTTCGCTTGAGCCTGTCAACTTCTTCTCTTAGAATCGTCTTCACAACTTTCTCGGGCGATACTACCCGATATTTTTTAGGTCTTCCCGCCTCAACTACGACGAAGCCCTTCCCGATCAGGTTACCTAGAGTTGCGTACACCTTGGGACAGGGGATTCCGGTAACTTTACTTATTGCCGACGCAGTTGCCACCCCGGCGTTAGTCAGAGTGACAAAAACCCTAGCACCGTACCCAGTAAACCCTAACTCTTCTAAGGCACGTATGACACGATCATAAGACATCTCCAGTTAAACCACAAGGAACATCTTATTACTTTAGTCTCACTTGAAGTATTACATTTATGAGTAAAACTCTAAAATGTTCATAGATGTGCTCCATCAATAGGACTTCTAGCACCGAGAGCGTTGGGGTCAACTACTCTAATGATTTCTTGTGGGGCATTCTTTCAATAACCCCCTCAGCATTAAGGTTGAAGTAGATGCCCACGGTTGAACTGAGAAACGTCAGCAATTCCTACATTCTTCGCAATGTCAACCTGAGGATCAATAGCGGGGAACTACTGGCACTTCTAGGACCAATGGGCACGGGAAAGACGACTTTACTCAACGTTGTTGCAGGTTTGATCCCCTACGATGGGACCGTTCTGTTCGACGGTGCCTCAGTCGATGCACTACCTCCCGATAAAAGAAGAATAGGTTACGTTTTCCAAAATCCGGTGTTATTTCCTCATCTAGATGTTGCATCGAATGTCTCTTTCGGTCTCAAAGTTCAGAGGAGATCGAAAGGCGAAATCGAGGACAGGCTCAATGAGGTGTTAAAGTTGCTGAAGATCGAGCACTTGAAGCATCGCCACCCGGAAGGTTTGAGCGGAGGTGAGAGACAGCGAGTTTCTCTGGCTCAGGCACTTGCCAAACTCCCCGAGGTGCTTCTCTTGGATGAACCGTTCAACAATCTGGATCCCACCACGCGTAACCATCTCAGGATTGAGCTTCGCGAACTGCAAAAAATCCTCGGGGTAACGACCATCTTCGTGACGCATAACCTGAACGAAGCCGAAGAGATCGCTAACAGAATTGCAGTCATCATCGATGGCGAGATACAACAGGTGGGGACAGCGAGAGAAATTTTTGCGGATCCAAAGAACGAAATGGTTGCCGATTTTATGGGATCACGAAACATACTGAATTGTCTCTCATCTAAAATTCTAGGTCATGGGTTAGCAGAAGTGGACTGTGGCGGTCTTCGAGTGGTTGTTCCTTATGAGGGGACACCGATAGAGAGAATTGCTATATACCCCGGAAATGTCCATCTGTCCGTCAGCCCGCCTCCTGGACCCAGCGTAAATTTGAACAAAGGCATTATAAAGGAGATCATACCCTATTCCCCCTTCCTGGTGAGACTGAAAGTCAAAGTGAGGGACGTTCCTTTGTTAGCCGAAATGGCTAAGGAGATATTCGATAGCCTGGGGCTATCTTTAGGCAAGGAGTTGTTCGTGAAGCTCAGAATCAGGGACATGAGGGTTTACTCGAAAGATCACGGCGATTAAGATGCCGGATAAAAAAGTCGTCCTTGGGCTATTGGTTCCGATCGTAGTAATCGGTATTGTGGTGTACCAGACTACCTATGGAGCAGGTGGGCGTAGGGTGATTGCCTTTTGCGGCTCAGCTAGCATGCCCGCGTTAGAGGAAGCAGCCCATGCCTTTGAGGAGAGAACGGGGATGGAGATCGAGCTACACTTCGGCGGCTCGGGCGGTATGCTGTCCTCCATGGAGATGTCGAAGAGCGGGGACCTGTACATTCCCGGGTCGCCCGACTACATGGCGAGGGCCATCGAACACGGGGTCGTGCGCCCAGAAACCATGAGGAGGATCGCATATCTCGTCCCGGCCATCATAGTGCAAGAAGGCAACCCCAAAAACATCACGTGCCTTGATGACCTGGCGAGATCCAACGTCACGATGGGGATCGGAGACCCCGAATCGGTTTGCGTAGGTGGCTACGCCGTGGAACTGCTCGAGCATAATGGGCTCTGGGAAAACGTGAGTGGTAACATCGTGGTTCACGCCGAGAGCTGCTCGAAGACAGCGGCACTCGTGACATTGCGCACGGTGGATGCCACCATAGGGTGGCGAGTTTTCGAGAGGTGGAATCCTGATAAGACTGATGTCGTGTTTATAAAACCCGAGCAGATACCAAGGCTATCCTACGTGCCTGCGGCCGTCTCTGTATACGCCGAGAACCAAAAGGGTGCCCAGAGCTTCCTTGACTTCCTAGTCTCGAGAGAGGGACAGATGATCTTTGGAAAATGGGGCTACATAGCCACCGAGGCGGAGGCCAGGGAGTACGCTCCATGGGCCATGGTTCCTGAGCTGCCCTCAGGTTCGAGCACCCTAGCAGTTTCAAAGAGTCGGGTAACTTTCTGTTGAATTGAGGTGTATGAATGAGGCTAACAAGCGATCTCCTATTTAAAGCCGTGACCGGCGGTCTCCTCCTTTTCCTAGTCCTTTTGCTCGCTGGGGTTCTGGTTTCCATAGCGTACTTCACTGACTTAGGCACTCTGCTGTCCGCGTTCCTTTCCGACGAGGTGCTGTTTGCCGTTAAGCTGAGCCTCCTAACCGCAACGGCGGCGACTGTTATTAGCCTAGGTGTAACGGTACCTGCGGCCTACGCTCTGTCGCGAAGCGAGTTCCCGGGAAAGGGACTAGTTGACACCCTGCTGAACGTGCCGATAGTCCTATCCCCTATAGCGTTAGGCGTAGCCCTTCTGATCTTCTTCAGCAACACCCCCATTGGCGTTGTCGTGGAGAGCTCTCTATTGAAGTTTGTTTTCGAGGTGCCGGGCTTAGTCCTAGCTCAGTTCACCGTGGTTAGCGCCCTCGCCATCAGGATCATGAAGTCAACCTTCGACGGCCTCGATCCAAGATACGAAAACATGGCCAGAATCCTAGGTTGCAATAAGTTCCAAGCTTTCTTCAGGGTGACGCTGCCACTCAGTAAAAACGGGCTGGTCGCCGCGGCCGTCTTGGCTTGGGCAAGAGCCCTCGGCGAGTTCGGAGCGACCGTCACACTAGCGGGGGCAGTCAGGATGAAGACGGAGACATTGCCGATCGCCATCTTCCTGAGTCTTGCCACTGCTGACGTCGCCAAGGCTACAGCAGTGATCTTGATTCTACTGGGAGTAGCGGTTGTTGTTCTGATCGCCACACAAAGGGTTATGGGTAGAAGATTCGTGTTCTGAGATCAAATTCTCTTTCTAATTTCAAATCTTCCAAAGAGTTCACTCTGGAGTTTTCGTATCAGTGGATTTTTCCGACTCTAATCGTGGACATAGAGAATATTAAAAATACGAGCGATCAAGGAGTGAGATGGCTGAGGGAAAGAAAATTACGATGATACCGTTCCCGATAATAAAAGACGCCTTCCGCGCGGAAGTTTTGCTCAAAAAAGCTGGATTCAAGGTCAGGCTTACCGCGCCCCCTCCCGAGCTTAGGACAGGGTGTGACATAGCAGCTGAAATAGACCCCAGATACCTCGTGCCGATCCGGAGGATACTGGAAACCAACGACATCGAGTTTCACGACGTCGTTTACGGTGATAGGGTCATCCCCTTCCTTGAGCTAACTAAAACGTTCGACCTTGGTGAGTATGTGATGGTCAGGCACGCGTGTATGAAGATCACCTACGAGAAAGCCACTTCAAAGATCGTCAACATCTCGGGTGGCGGCTGTCCGGACGTTCCGTATGTGGTCACCAAGATGCTAGGCAAAACACTGGAGGGCACCACTCATCCGCAGCTCATCGGCACTACGATCTGCACCTACGCACTCGGAAAGGCATACGAAAAGGCTCTCGAGATATGGAAAAAGAAGGCTTCGTAGGTAATCTGGTGGCCATCGGCACGGTTCCGGTAGAGGAACCGTCTGTGATAAAGGGTTATTCGAAGATTAGAGGAGAATCCCTCGAAATCGATGGATTTTCTATCGAGATTTCTCCGGGCACGCAGACGATGATCGCCGCCGCAACCGTGGCATGCGAGGCTATCGGTGTGAGAGCTCCGTACGCGGTGGTCGCGGGGGATATCGGAGGTGGGAAGGGTAGCGATGCGTTATTCGTATTCCTGTTGGAGAGGGCCTGCGAGCTGTCGCCAAGGGTTATCGTGTGGCATTACATATACCCCAGCTTCGTGATGAAGGATGTCTTCGAAACCATAAAAGAGGAATGTGAGCCTAGACCGGTACTGATCGCTGATGCCGGTTCGATGTATAACGTCGTGGAGCTTGGACTAGCCAAAGAGTTCGATCTACTCACCCCTGATCCGGGGGAAATGGGCTATCTTGGCGATCCCGATGCCGCGCATCCGGTGTACGTGAGCAACCCCATCTTTGAGATCGACACCGAGGATGTCCCGAAACTTGTGAGTCAGGCCTATCAACACGGCAAAGCATCCAAGGTTCTTCTGATCAAGGGTCCGACAGATTTCATAGTTAAGGAAGGGAAGGTCGTCCAGACGATTCGGGAGCCGAACATCCCAGCATTAGAGGCTATAGGAGGGACCGGGGACACCATTACTGGTATCGTCTCGGCGTTGATCTATGGCGGCTACAACGTCGTAGATGCGGCCACCTACGCAGCCAAGGCCAATAGGCTCGCTGGCTCCCTCGCTAACCCAACCCCAGCGACCCCGATCTCGGAGATCATACCTCACATCCCCGTGGCATTGAGAAAGATACTAGGAAAATAGGATCAGGATAAAACGCTCGTAGAAGGGCATTGGGTCTTAGTCTAACAGCCTTTTCGTGCTTTCGTGGCTTGCTCCCCCGTTTCATCTACCGTATGGATAGGTAAGCTCCTACTGTATCTCTATGTGTTATACTCTTTGTTCTCTCATCAAATCCAACAAGGTTGGTGACGGTGATAGTGGTTATGAAACCTCTTCGGTCTGCTTTTTCCTCTTCGCGATCGCTTCCGCTAGTTCACTAATGGACTTGCCCTCAGTATCGATGCCGAGCCTCTTTGCAGCTTCCTTGATCGCCTCTTCGTAGTCTTCCTTAGCTCCCTCGAGGCTCGCTGCTTCTTTCTTGAAAATGTTTACCGCCTCTCCGAAAGACCTAGCTATCTCGGGTATTCTTTTCGCACCGAAGAGAAGTAGGATGATTATAACAATGATGAGGAGCTCGGTTGTGCCGACACCTGGGAAAACAGGCATTCGTTAGGAGAAGTCAACCAACAATTTAACTTTTCTTTGTCAGAAAGTAACCAGCCACCAAATTCTATGGATATTTCAACGATCTCGTAATACTGCGCCATCCTCCCTCGTCTTCAGAAATTTCTTTTCCACCAGATCTGCCAGTGACTTCACTTCATTGAATCGATAATAGGGAACACCTACTCCGATCTCCTTTTTACTAACTACGGCGAGTAGGTTACCCTTGGGTAGCGAAGATAGTTCCTCAGGATCCTTTACCACAACTATCATTGGTTCCCTACCCTCTCTGTACCCCTCGGTTAAGACCAGATCTACATCCATTAAGAAGGAATCCACGATCTCGGTCTGCGACAGTTCGCGTTTTGGTTTTTTAAGAACGGCCAATCTGCGTGGTGACGAAATCACCACGATTTGAGCCCCTGCCTCGGCTAGTCTCCAGGAGTCCTTCCCCTGCTTGTCCAGGGAAAAACCTCGGGGCGCGTGCTTTATAGTTGCAACCGTGTATCCTCTCCCATTGATTTCGTTTATCAATCGTGTAATCAACGCTGTCTTACCAGCTCCAGACCTACCGACCACGCGTATCAGCGGAACCATAGCACCCCTTCCAAGTTACGCCAAATCTCTTTTGAAACCTATCCCCTAAGTTGCCCGCCTTTATCGAACGCCCTCGCATAGGTAGACTATACCATTAGAGGAGATGTGGAAAGACCTTATCCCAGTTCCATAGCCCTTCCCGTGAAC
>JBHIEI010000027.1:0-16683 GCA_046760555.1 Bathyarchaeia archaeon | reverse complement strand
GCTCTTGCCGAATTCGATGAGAAAGACGTAGTCCTGTCTCGTGTAGAACTTGAACTTATCGAGGGGTAGAACCCCTCCATACATCTCGCTGACGAAGGGGTGCCTCAAGATTTTATCCCATACCCCCCTTGCATCCTCTCTCAGGAGTTCGGAGAAGCTCATCGACAAACCCTAGTTACTCCCACCAACCTTAATCTTTTTTCTCCGGGAGCGGTACGAGGGGCAGAAGGGAAAGCACGACGGATCCATCTGGGCGGTTAAGAGAACCATCCTCTCGATTGCCGCTATAGGGCTCAGGCGAAGCTACTCACCGAGGTAGACAACACTCTCCTCATATCGCCGACCTCTTACCACACTGTTCGGTGGTAGCACCCTGAATCTCTTCCGCTCAGCTAGTATCATGAATGCACCTCTGGCTGATCGATGATCCCGCTGTAAGATCGATAGCGGCACCCCCACGTTTAGCACCCTCCAATTTATCAGGTGCCTGTTGACCTTCGCTGGAAACAGCCTTTTGCCCTCCAACGCTGCGAGGACAGCCTCGCTTTTCCCCAAGGGAGGAAGTACCTTTACTACGGCGTCGATCTCCCCACGCCTCAGCTTTCGCTCGGAATCCTTTTCTGTCTCATACCCAACCCGGAACCCCATGTCCCTGAGTCCATCCAGCATCCCCTCTGCCACCTCAAAATTCTCCCTCACGCTTGGGGCGGGTCTGATCTCCTCTTTCGTGTCCGCAAATTCGAGAACAATCATCGGCACACGACCACGCGCACGTTGGTCGGATCTGCGTTTGCCGGGCATCCCCTCCACCATCCTTAACAGAGCCTCTCTCGCCCCATCCCCCTTCACAACCCTGTACCAGCTCTTCACCAACACCTGATCGCTGAAATAGTCCACGAACTGAGCGGGAACGAGTGGGATGCCGAGCCTCTGGAGGGCCCTTATCCTCTGCACCCCATCCAGTACCGTGTTGTGATCCCTGCCTACGATTACGGGATCCAAAACGACTTCCCTTTCCACGATATCCTCCACAAGTTTATCGATGGATTCGGGGATGACCCCCTCATAGATCCTGAGACCCCGCATCTCGATGACGTCAAGCTCTATCGGGGCTCTTGTTAAATAACCCATGCCTCAGTAGGAAACCACCGCCAATTTTTATTTAAGCGCTGAAAGAGTAGAAATGCCAGCATGAGGCGATTACTAGCGCTTGTGGTTTCCGGTTGGATCCTGATCATGCCCTTGAATCCGGCAGTGGTCCATGCGGGTCCTGAAATAGAGTACGGCTTACAGAAAACCGCTGACTTCCTGCGCCACGTACTCTACGATCCCAACCTGGAGCTGGTTCGGGAAGCCGAGGGATGGGAGGAGGTTTGGCTCTTGCCCGATAATCTGCTCGCAACAGTGGCCCTCGAGCCCTATTATCCTGAAATTTCCCGCCGGATCGAGGGATCGCTAAGGAGGTACGGATACACATACTCTCTCCTTCACGAGGCGATTTTGGGTGAGCTGATCCCAGCCCCCAGGTACTCGGTAACTAAGTACGTGATCGAGGAGGGGGATGATTACGTCATCTGGACCGAACTATGCAACGACACTGACAAGGAGATACCGTTTTGGCAGGAATACGCCGATAGGGAGCTGTACGTGAGCCTCATCCTAAAGCTGTATGGAGATCCCCACCTTGAGTCGAAGGTCTTGGAGCTGTTTAACGACGTGAAGGGCATGTGGGACGGCACGGGGATCAACGACCAGGCCGTGAAGGATCGCGGGGGACTTTACGAGACCTATAAACTGGCGCTTCTGCTTTATGTCTCTCGAGTCCTAGATCAGGAACTCGAGTTTAGGGAGAAACTTGAAGAGGTCCTATGGAGCATGCAGAGAACCGATGGAGGTTTTTACACGTACTATGGGTCCTCCTATCTCGATAATAAAACCGGTGTTCCAAACGCGGAAACAGCGTCCTTGGTTTTAATAGCCTATAAATATACCCCTCAGCCTCGAAAACTAGACATCGACGAGCTCTCATCGCTTTTAATAACCTACGGGTATACCCGGTCTCCAACTCGAATCATGACCATCGGCGAGCTTTCGGGGGAAACCATCGGCGAGCTTTTAGGGAAGATCTTCAGCCAGTGGTTTGCCCTTATCGAAAGATACCTGTGGCCATTTCTAAGCTCCTTCCCAATACCGATCGTTTGACCCTTCTAGGTCTTGCATTTTAGTGACCTTCCGTTCCCTCTTAATCAGCCGATATCTCATGGCCGATGTCTTCGGGAGGCGGTGCCTCTTCAGCCGTCTCCACAGCCATAGGTCTCCTCTGTCTCACGAGGCCCATACCTGCATTACTACCAGTTGGTGATGCGGTTATAGGGAACGAGGCTCTTCCTCCTCCACAGACACCCTTTCACGGCGATTTCCTCAGACCCAGAAAAAACGATACCGAGGGGGAGTGCCCTATCGGTAGATCACCGAGAACACCGAATAACAATGGTATACTGGCGACCATCCAACGATAGGAGCATCGTAAGTCCAAGTAGTGATAACCCAATCTTAGCAGGGAGTAGGTGAGCACGAAAGGGCGGCTCCCAGCGACAAGTAGATGTAGTATGGTCTCTTTATAGAGGATCAGGTCTAAAGGGCTTACATCCTTGCACTGTATGGATCAACCGACCACCTTTTTCAGCGACTCGACTTTTTCTTCCATTCCTCTCCCCACATCTCTTCTATCATCGATCTTCACGGTGGTCACAACCCTCTTGACACCGCTGCTGAAAGTTGCCTCGTGGGCAGCCCTAACTACCTCAAACGCCTCCTCGGCGCTTTCGGCCTCAAATACAGTACACATTGGCGTGATCTCATACTTCCCCACCCTCCGCTCGAGTTCCCTCACGGTCGGTGCCAGCAGTCTGCTGATACTGGATCCCTCGCCCAAGGGTATGACATTTAACTCCACTACGACCATTCCCCCTTAGATTACTAGCCGTTTATTACTGATGCGCACAGACGAGCTGGGTTTCAACGTAGATCGCTTTCGTGGAAATTTGCCATAGTTTGAACCTATGCTTCTGATAAACTCAGGAACTGAGAAAATGCGGGGGGCGGGATTCGAACCCGCGAAGGCCTACGCCAAAGGATCTCGTATCGCCCCCTCTAGGCTTGAGGCCTGATCTTAAGTCCTTCGCCTTTGACCACTCGGCAACCCCCGCTTCCAACAAGTTAAATGAGGCGAGATTAAAATCTGAGTTGAGTCCCACGTCCTCGCGGTTGACATTAAAATACCAGCCCCGGCAAATTCAGACGATTGAGAGCCCTGATTCTCGGAGGAGGGTACGGTACACGCTTGCGGCCGCTTACTTGTACGAAACCGAAGATCCTGCTTCCAGTCGCTAACAAACCCCTTGTCGACTGGACCATAGGGCACCTCAAGAACAGCGGGATCGTCGACATCACATTAGCTGTGGGGTACATGGCCGGCGCGATCCAAGACCACGTGAAGAAAATTCCAGGGATAAATGCGAGCTTCTCGCTGGAAGAAACACCCCTCGGCACAGGGGGAGCCGTCAAGAACGCCTTCAGCAAGGTTGGGTTCGATGAGCCGTTCATCGTCATCAATGGAGATGTGATCGCCTTCCCTGATTACGCAAGGCTGATCGCTGCTCACAAGAGAAGTGGAGCTATCGCCACGATCGCCGCGCACAGAGTTAAGAAGCCTGAACGCTTTGGGGCGGTCCTTATAGGCGAGGACAACAGAATCGAGAGATTCGTGGAAAAGCCACGTCGAAGAATAAGTAACCTGATAAATGCCGGCATATACCTGCTGGATCCGGGCATCTTCGACTTCATCCCGAACGGGAAGGTCTCAATCGAACGCGAGGTTTTCCCCACTCTGTGCGAAAGGAGACTGATTCATGGTTTCGAACTCGAAATCGAAAGTACGTGGGTCGACATAGGACTGACGGAAGACTATATTCTCGCCAATCGGTTACTCCTTCATACGATCGAGAGGAAAATCCTTTTTTCGGAAAGCGCCCAGATCTCTGAGCATGCCAAAATTTCGGGAGAGGTAGTCATCGGGGAAAACGCTGAGATAGAGAGACGTGCCCAAATCGTTGGACCAACGGCGATAGGGGGCAACGTGGTCGTGAAGAGATACGCTAGGATCAGAGAATCGATCGTCCTTCCCGGGGTGGTGATAGGCGAGTACGCGAAAGCGAGCGAGTCGATCATCGGGGAGAACTCGGTGGTGGGTGAAAGGGCAGAGCTGGGGAAAGGCTGCGTGATCGGCGAGGGAGCGGTGGTTCGTGATGAAACGACTCTCGCGCCATTCGTTAGGGTGTGTCCCTACAAGGAAGTTGAAGAGAGTGTTCTTGAGCCTGGAAGCTATGTGGTGTGAGATGGCCAAGCTCTTCGGGACAAATGGGATCAGGGGGGTTGTGAACGTCGACCTAACCCCGGCATTCGTAGCCAAGATGGGGACCGCCATAGGCACGTTTCTCAGGGGTGGGAGAGTGCTGGTGGGTCGAGATGGACGGACGAGCGGCGAGATGGTGGAGTCGGCAATGATTAGCTCTCTTGTCTCCACGGGTTGCCGCGTCTACCGCGGTGGTATGGCTCCGACTCCAGCCCATCAATTCGGGACCAGATTCTACAAGATGGACGGTGGCGTCATATTGACGGCTTCCCACAACCCCCCAGAGTACAACGGGATAAAGGTGATAGGCCCGAGCGGCGTAGAGATTTCCCGCTCCGAAGAGCTCGAGATCGAGAGAGTCTATTTCGACGAGGGGTTCAAGATGCGAAAGTGGGACCGTATGGGGTCCGTGGAGGAAACGCTTGACGTTATCGGGCCATACAAAGACGGAATAAAATCTCATGTCAACGTAGACGCGATCAAGAAGGCTCACCTCAATGTCGTCACCGACCTGGCGAATGGTGTGGGTGCCTTGGTCATTCCCGACCTTCTTCGAGAGCTTGGATGCCGGGTCGTCGAGATCAACTCGACGGTCAACGGAAGATTCCCCGGGAGACCGCCGGAGCCCAGACCCGAGTACTTGGGCGAGTTGGCTTCCATGGTGCGGGAAAAGGGCGCGGATCTCGGCTTCGCATGTGATGGGGACGCCGATCGAGCCATATTCACGGACGAGAAAGGCGAGATCTATTGGGGGGACAAAAGCTTCGCCCTTATCGAGAGAATGTTCCTTTCCAAGAACCCGGGGGAGAAGGTTGTCACCCCAGTGAGCTCGTCTAGGATCGTAGAGGACGTGGCTTCAGAGTTTGGCGGCGAGATCGTCTGGACGAGGGTCGGCAGCGTCGATGTCTCCTGGAAAATGGTCGAGATCGGGGCGAACCTAGGTGCCGAGGAAAACGGGGGCGTGTTTTACGGGCCACATCAGCCCCTTCGCGACGCGGCCATGGCGATCGCGCTCATCCTAGAAATCATGGCTGAGAAGAGAGAGCCCCTCTCACAATTGATGAAGGAGCTACCTACTTACTACCAAGCAAAGGATAAGGTACCGTGTCCTCACGAACTCAAATCCAGGGCTCTGGAGGAACTTAGAGAACGCGTCAGGGCGGAGAGGATCGAGACCATCGATGGTCTAAAGCTCTGGTTCGAAGACGAAAGCTGGATCCTGATTAGACCGAGCGGTACTGAGCCACTCTATAGGCTATACGCCGAGGCGAAAACCCCTAGGAGGGTAAAGCAGATAGTTGAGGATCACAAGAGAATCGTTCAGAAAGTTTTGAGCGAGCTATAGGATCTGCAACCAAGAAACATCTCATTTACTATTTGGTGGTGAAAGGTTAGCTGAAAGAGTTCTTTAATAAAAAAACATATACTTGGAAGCCGGGGTAGCCTAGCCTGGTAAGGCGCTGGTCTCGAAAACCAGTGTCCCGTGGGGACTCATGGGTTCAAATCCCATCCCCGGCGCTCCGGGATTTGATTGCCACCGCGATGAACAACTCGGCCGCCCTCCCTGATTCCTCACACCTGATCCCCGGCATCTTCTCAACCTCTTCAACCTCAAACATGTCGCTTAGAGTAAGTCGTATCTCCTCAGGATTGAACCCTAGGTGGATATCGCCCATCTCCTCTTTGAATTCTTCAAAGGGATGCTCGCATAGGTCGACTAGTACTAGCCTCCCTCCATCACGTAACCCCCTCCTTATGCTGTTAAAGACCGCTTTGACCCTCTCACAGTGGTGAAGGGTTAGGACCGAAATGATAGCGTCGAACTGCGTTGGTATCTTGATCCCAAAGGGCCGATAGGCTCTATTGCACAACTCCACGCTCTCGGCGATCTTCTCGGCGACGCCCAAAAAGACCGTGATTGGCATACCCTCCATCTCACGTAGCTTCCCAACCAACACCAGCAGCATGGCGGGCGTGACATCAAGGGCGTAGAAGCTCGGATTGAGGTCGCTTAGCTTCTCTGCCACTCTGACCGTGAAGAAGCCGGTGCCTGCACCGACATCCAGAATCGTGGAGTTTTCATGCAATGATTGGAGGCTCTCAGCGACGTTGCTGGCGATGGCTTCGATTCCAGTGGCGCCAAAATAGCCCTGCACGATTGCGTCCCTTTCCTCAGCTTCTTTCTCGGAGAAATGTTTGATGCTCTTCAACAAAGAGCCTTGATCAGCCACCCCTAACTCTCTTAGCAGTATCTCGCAATCGATTTCTCGGAGGTACCTCTCGATCATGAGAAGTGCGCCCATCTGGGAAATATAATGAGACGTGATTTCTAAAGGAGATGTAGATGTGACCTTCCCTCTACTGCCCTCTGGCACAAAAGGTTGGATCAAGATTTCTACGATTGGCTTCTTCGCGTCCTACGCCATCACCACCAGCTTGGGCCTGGTCTTCCCCAGCCAGGCCGGTTGGCTCGCACAGGCCTTCATCAACCTTCTGGGAGGTGCTAGGGGAGGTATCTGGACAAATGAGCAGATATTCCGGTACGTGCTTGCTTGGAACACAGTAGTGGTTTTTATCATTCTGGGCATGGGAGTTCTTGCGCTGTCCTTTGCATATCCGATATCCTTTGGATTCTTTGTTGGATTAACAGCTGGAACTTGGTGCTTCCGTCATGAAGTCCCATTCAACCCTTGGACGTTAGTGATGATCCCGTGGGGGGTACACGGATGGATAGAAGCATCCTACATAATATATACCAGCGGCATCAGTATGAAAATCGGTGTAGAAGCTTTCGGAATAAGCAATAGACAGGATCTCGTAAGACACATGTTTTCCTCGCCGGGTCCTATCGCTGGTTGGAAGCAAGTAATCAAACCCACGCTAAAGAAGGTCCTTACTCTCTACCTAGTTCTAGTAATTCCCGTGGTCGCCTTCGGCGCATTTTTTGAGGCTTATATAACGGGACTGATTTTCCACTGGTTCTATCCCGCTTAAATCCATCTAACGGTCCATAGTTACGAGAAGACAGAAGCGTTCAAGCAGGAAGACCCGTTAAGGTTCTATCAGCCAGCCCTCACCGTTAACACTACGTAGACGATCTGGAAGCCTATCAGGAAGACCGCGAAAGCGGTAGCCCTACCCCACCGCACCTCATGTAGACAATGAAGGGCAGGAACAAAGGAGGAAGCCAACCCATAGACCGAAGATGAAGTCCGATTAAGGTACCCAGCCCAATGCCATCGCGGGTGTGGCCGGGTAAACTGCCAACCTAAGGCTCTCGAGCCAACCCCCCTCCACCGAGTACCTTAGCGAAGAAGTGATAGAACAAGACGAACCAAGGCAACTTGAGCCTACGCGCATCGGGATGGCTTGGTTCAGTCTATTCATCATAGGGGATTTTAGCAACGCCATCGAGGGCTTCTTTTTCACGACCCTTTTCTTGACAGCCACCGCTTTCTTGGGGTCGGTGATACTTCTATTGTTGTTAAACTTGATTGAGGCAGTACCTGCAGGAGTGCTGTTCACCCCGGCTCGGGCCTGTAGCTCTTTGAAGACCGAGTTAAGAGAATATTTCAAAAGAGACCACTCCTCTCGTGGCTATGGCGGATTGCCCTATGTTCCCTGATCTACTTCCCCATCTATTTCACCTTCGGCGGAATAGTCGCTCCCTTCGTCCTCCCGTACTACACCGATTCCTCGTTTGGTCTGACCATCCCCGGTTTCGAGATCATGATCCCTCTGGAGCTCCTCCGCGGTTTCCTATACGTGATTGCCCTCCTGCCGATCGTAGCAACTCTGAAACTTCCCAAGAGAACCGTATTCCTTAGTGCGGTGGCTCTGCTCTACGTCATCGGTGCCTTGGTGGGATTCCTGACAGACCCCGTATCCCTCCCCCTCTTTTTAAAGGTAGTGCACGGTCTGGAGATTTCGCCGACTCCGTTGTATTCGGAGGGGTCGTTGTCCATTTCCTTAAGGGAATCTGAAAGCTCTGATTGGAGAAATGCTGGTTGAACACAAACCATGCAGAACGCTTTTTCCCTCCTGTGTTGCAGGACCACGTCTTGGACTCGACAGTAACGATCGAGGTCTATGGCCTTTCTCTTTCGGCGCCTTTCAGCGATTTACCCTGCTACGAACGCCGCTTCAGCGATAGCTGTTAGTAGCAGAACTAGGATCCCGAGGATGAACACTGTGATGCTGATCATCGTCTGTCTCCGCGTCAGCTTCTGCAATTCAGGGGTCGGCTGGGAGGGCGGTTTCTCGGACGGGGGTTGTGTCTGGGCAGCCCCCATGATCTGGTCGATTCTGCGGATGGTGGAGGTCAAAGCCACACCCGCAATCACCATGACGGCAACGGCGATGTGCTTTGTGAGGATGGCTGCATACCATGGGTTGCTGAGATCTATGCCCATGTATCTGGGGTTGAAGATAGTCATAGGGACTCCGGTTATGAGGAACAAGACCACGCTCCCCCAAACCAGCCTCATAAACCTCTTCGCCACATCAATCGATAGAGACCCTGCCATAGGTCCCAACTCTTCGTGCCTCCCGAGAACCGGCACAAATACGAGCATAATGAAAACCACGCCTCCGATCCACGCAACGGTCGCAAAGAGATGGAGGAAGTTCAGCAAAGCCACAAGCCAGTTCAATTTCGAATAGAGGTCTCCTTATCCTTCTTTAAAGGTTCACACATGGTGGACCCCTCGATGGCCCTCGATGATCCAGTGCTTTTTCGATCTTTCGAGAACCTCACCGCTTTCTGATCCAAACGCTCCGCTAAACCCTATCCTGGGGGCAGAAGCCCTCGGGGGAGACAATCCTACTCAATAAGTTTTTAACCCTATCATTGGTAAGATGGAAAAATTCACTATCGGCTTACTCGTAATAGTGATACTTGCCGGTGTGGCGATCGGCTACGCCTATACGTCTGCTCAGGGGGGTCGAGCCCCCACCCCCACGCCCACACCCACCCCTGCACCTACTCCCACCCCAATACCAACGCCTACGCCTACCCCCACTCCAACACCTACCTCAGCCCCCACACCGACGCCACCGCCCGTCTCGGTCGGATACTCGCCAGACGATCCAGCCCCCATAGGAACCAGCTTGGTCATAGAATTCGAATGGTTTTCTGAGAACTACACGGCCGAGATAACACTCTTGGAGGTTATAGGGGGAGGAAGCCTGGGAGCGCATACGTGAAGCAAGTGTGTTCAACGAGCCTCCAGAAGAGGGGTTTGAGTACCTATTGGCAAGAATACGCTTTTGGTACATGAAAAGTCCCGCTCACGACACTCAGTATGACCTTTCTTCGGACCAGTTCACAGCCGTTTCGGGAGAGGGGAAGGATTATGACATCTGTACCGTGGTAGCGCCTGAGCCAAGGATAGATTGGGCTTTATTTCCAACCGGTATTCGTGAGGGATGGGTCCATTCCAAGTTGCCAAAGACGATGCCCACCCTTTGATGACTTTCGGAGGAGATTATAGAGGAAGGGGCGGAGTCTGGTTCCAACTGTACTGAATGCTACCGGAATCGGATTAGTGTCCCCTCTTCATATCCGATGGGCATTCCCAGGCACAGAGTGCTAGAGTTTTAAGGGTCGGAACTATGCCTTTAGAAATTGTATAAAATCGTTTTGACCACGTGTTCGGATCTCGTCGAGGCCAAGAAGATGGCACGAGGGATTGTCGAGAGACGTCTGGCGGCGTGTGTGAGCGTGGTACCCCAGATAACAAGTGCCTATCGGTGGAAGGGGGCTATTGAGGAATCTGAGGAGGCCCTGATGATCATAAAAACGACCTCAAAGGCAGTCGGCCCGGCCATAGAAACCATCAGGGAGATGCACTCCTACGAGAACCCAGAGATACTGGCGATCGACATATCGGAAGGATCCGAGGATTACTTGAAGTGGGTGGAAGACACGACGAAGGGATAATCGCGTCTTATCCCTTTACCACGCCCAGAGGAACCAATCGAGCCACCTTCGTGGCAATCCCCACAGCGTGAGATACATTCGCCACCGTGTCGATGTTCTTGTAGGCCTCAGGCGCTTCCTCGCTGACGACCCTCATGCTCGCTGCCTTAACGAGTATACCTCTGGACCGCAACCTCCTCTCCACGCCTTCGGCTCGGAAGGACCGTCTCGACCTCATGCGGCTCATCACTCTACCCGAGCCATGGGCGGTCGATGACCACGCGATCTCCTTCCCCCTCTCCGTACCCACGAGAACGTAGCTTGCCGTTCCCATGCTACCCGGGATTATCACCGGCTGACCAACGCTTCTGTAATCGGCGGGGAGGTCTGGATGGTCGGGGGGGAAGGCTCGAGTGGCCCCTTTTCGGTGGACGATTGCCTCCCTTCTCTCTCCGTTGACCTTATGAACCTCCCTCTTGCCGACGTTGTGGCACACTCCATACACAAGCCTAATGCCGAGGTCCTCCGCTGACGTGCCGAAAACGCCTTCGAAGGCCTCCCTAACCCAGTGCATGATCATATGGCGGTTGCAGAACGCGAAGTTTACCGCACAGGCCATTGCGGCGAAGTAATCTTCCCCCTCTCTCGAATGGAAGGGCGCGCAGCAGAGCTCTCTATCGGGGATCCTGATTTTGTACTTATGCACCGCCCGCTCCATTACCCTGATGTAGTCGCCACAAACCTGATGGCCAAGACCCCTCGATCCGCAGTGTATCATCACGGCCACCCCTCCCTCCGGTGGCAGGTTAAAGATCTTCGCGACCCTCTCGTTGTAGATCTTGTCCACCCTTTGGATCTCCAGAAAGTGATTGCCGGCTCCCAGGGTGCCCAGCTGTGGGGCACCCCTTTCCTTGGCCCTCGGCGAGACCTTATCCGGGTCAGCTCCATCCATACGTCCATTTTCCTCCAGGTACCTACTATCCTCCGACCAGCCATAGCCATGGTCGATAGCCCACTCCACTCCACTCTGTAGGACCGCGTTCAGCTCACCCGATGAGAGCCGAATCTTCCCTCTTCTGCCCACACCGCAGGGAACCAGGTCAAAGATCCTGTCGAGGAGACGCCCGAGCAACGGATCCACCTGCCCGGAAGCAAGGTCTGTTCTCAGGAGCCTAACCCCGCAGTTGGAGACCACAAAACCATTAGCAATGAAATTGTGAGTGTTGTGCTGTACGGTGAAGTCGTACACGGAGCCTACATGATTTATCCTCTCCTTCTCCTCAATAGTGTCCCAAACCATTCCCGAACCTCCTAGACCTAGCGTGTGCTCACTTACGAAGTCTTGAAATGTTGGGAAGCTCTGGGGGACTCTAGGCTGAATCCGGTCTTTACGATACAACCAGCGCTCCAAAAACCTCTTGTTGGCCCATCTCGACGATAGAGTCCTGTAGACCTCAGAGGGGGACGCGCCTCGTCGCCTGAGCTCTCTAGCAACTCTGGCAACTTTGACCCGCTCCTTCATGACCCTCTCTTTTAGCCTTAGGAAATGTACGGCGACATTAGCGAGGGAACTCCTTTCCGAGTTGTACTCGTACCCAACCGTACTCCAAAATCGTATGAGATTTCTGGGCTTAGAGCTGATCAAAAGCCTCAGACGAACAATCTGGTCTCCATCCCTGTTCCTGCCTTCCAGTCCTTTACTTATTTTTCCCGTCCTAACCCCGAGCCCCTTCAAGAGACTAGAGACACCTCTGAGGAAATTGAGACCGCTGGCCAGGTGTTGTACCGTCTTATTCATGGAAAGAATAGGGCAGTAAAAGTTGTAGTTGTATACCGGCTTAGGTTTCGTAAGTTCAGCGCCAAACAGGGATGCTAGATAGAGTCTCGCGATCCATCGAGGGGCTTTCTGAATCCACGCCGGAACGGAGAAGTCGGTCTCTGTCTTTGTGCCTATGGGCGCACCCAGTGCAACCAGAAGCGATGCGAAGCTGCTTGCGCTTACTTTGACGACACATGAAGTCGACGTAAATTTCTTCACTCCATACCGGCCCTTGATCACGGAACCACGTGTGCGTTTGTAAACTTTCGACGGGGTGTAGTTCAGTCTCTTGATATCAGCTCTTATCTTCTCGAGGTCCTTCGCCTTCCCATAAAAACAACTAAATCCCTTTCGACCTGTGAAGAAAATCGCCCCATCGCCGGTTATGTATCCTGTAAGCTTAGCCAGAATCGGTGTTCTCGGGTCGCTCAATCGAAGGGGTATTAGATCCCTTTCCCTTAGCTCCCTCATCATCCCTTCGCTGACCCGAATGCAGCCACCGAGGCTCCTTACGTCGTCTTCGTCTACAATGATATCATCGTTTGGCCTAACGTATGGCACACCCTCAAAGGGGAATACGGCTACTTTGCTGCCTCTTTTCAGATCTCTTGCACAGACCATTCCCTTGGGAGTCCAGAACGGATGGTCTTCCGTCGCAATTACTTGTCTGCCGCTTTCAGTCTTGATACTGTAAACGCTGTTTTTTGGTAAGATACGGATGTACCTCACTATCGGCGTATTGGTCTTCGTATTCTTGTCAAAGTCCATGCAGGTGACAAGCTCATCCCTCCATCGGCTTTCAAGCTCCTTTATAGGAATGCGGTACCCAAGGTCGGATAGGATCTGCGCATCGCCAGAAAGGCAGTTGATGTCGTACCCGATCCCTCCTGGGGAGATTACGCCATTCTCGGCGTCGAATGCCGCCACTCCCCCTATGGGGAAGCCGTATCCCTGGTGTCCGTCAGGCAACGTTATCGAGTACTTGTAGATCCCGGGCAGCCAGGCGACATTCGCACACTGTCGTAGCGTGAGGTCTTGCTTCATCTTGTTGAGCAGCCCCTCATCGGCATAGACCCGCCCAGGCACGCGCATCTCTGGTTTGTACCTCGGTATCTCATACGCGTAGTCACCGATCTTTCTCAGAGGGACGTTTTGCGATCTCATACCCTATATTCACCAAGCATCGCTTTTAACTGGCTAGAGGGTGGCGCCCCGGCCGGGATTTGAACCCGGGACCCGTCGGGATCTGCCGGCGTCGACAGCCGACGATACTAACCTGGCTATACTACCGAGGCTCGGATCAGAATCGTCAATGGTTTACGCAAATGAAAAGTTTTGCTTTTGCTGAAGGCACGCCACTATTGTGGCTGAAGAAGGTGGGCGGGGAGGGATTCGAACCCCCGACCTCAGGCTCTCTCCTGCTGGATCCGAAGGCTTACGCGGGATCCTCTGCGCCCTATCCAAGCTAGGCTACCCGCCCGCTAGAAATATAAAAGATACGCCGATTTATCCATTGCAGTTGACTGCGGATTTGCCTTTAATGAATAAAAGCATTTTCTCGATTTATTATGATCATGAAGGCTAACGCACGCTACATCGACAGGCTCAAGTACAAGATGGCAGTGGCTCAGAAGTTATCCCTCGCAAAACAGAGCCACACCTACTACAAGCTCTCCAGTATAACCGGTCTCCCGGTCACGATGCTTACCAGGTACGTAAAGGGGAACGTTCTCCCCAGCCTCAAGCGGGCAAGCGCATTGGACAGGAGCCTCAGCAAGATCATGAATCTGAAGGATGAGATCAGAAAGAGGATCAGGGTCGATAAGAATGGCTACCTGGACAATACATCTCTGATCTCCAACATCACCCTGCTGAACCTGGTCGCCCAGTATGCCGTGAAGCGGTTTGTGGGAAAGCGCATCACCAAGGTTCTCACCGCGGCGGTTGACGGGGTCCCCCTGGCGACCATGGTCGGTGGGGAGGTAAACGTTGACGTTCTGGTGGCTAAAAGGAATCGAGAGGTTGGCGTCGATGAGTTCATCGAGGAGACGTACGTTCCGAGCAATTCCGCTGTAATGATGAGCCTCTACTTGCCCAAGAACCTGATCGTGCCGGGGGATGACATCCTGATCGTTGATGACGTCATTCGCAGCGGGGAGACTCAGCGCGCTCTCATAAACCTGGTTAGGAAGAGGAGGGCTTACGTTACCGGGATCTTCAGCCTGATAGCCGTGGGAGAGCGTTGGAAGGAAAAGCTCGAGGGGTTCAGCGACATCCCCGTGGTTGTTGTACTACCCCTCCCCGAATAAGCGAAGGTATCGTCCCACGGTTTTCTTCGCCCTTGCCCGAACATCGTCCTCCCCCAATTCTCCCAGCTTTCTTGGGTCGTATGCACCTATGTCCAAGATGACCTTTGAAACGAGGTCGGGGGGCGTAACGTCGAAGGCTGGATTGAAGATCCCGATTTCGCCTCGTGATGGAAGCTCTTTCCCCTCCGCGATACTCGTTGGCCAACGATCCAGAGCGTCGGGCGAGAGGAGGCCCCGGCTCTTCATGTAGAGCGCCTCGTAACGATAGAAATTCGAGACCTCCGAAGGATCCCTCTCCTCTATGGGTATCTCGCCCCGCTCCCTCTTCAGATCCAGCGTTGAGCAGGGAGCCGCCACGTAAAACGGGACGTGGTAGGATGAGCAGATCAGGGCCAGGTCATGGGTTCCAATTTTGTTGGTCACACACCCGTCCCTCGTGATCCTGTCCGCGCCCACTATGGCTTTAGTTACGTGATATCTCTCGATGGAACTCGAGACCATGTTGTCGGTAACGGATACCACGGGTATGCCTGCTCTGGACAGCTCCCAGGTGGCGAGCTTGTACCCCTGACATCGAGGTCTCGTCTCCTTCACGACAACCATGATGGATGGGTTTGCGACGGCTACCTCCGCGATGATTCCCAGAGCGCTCCCCCCGTATGATGTTGCGAGAGATCCCGCCTCACAGTGGGTGAGCACGACATCTTCCTCGTGGAAGAATCTCGCTCCCTGATCACGAAGGGCCTTGTTCAACAGCAGATTTTCGACGAAGAATGACTGAACTTCTTCCTCCACCTTGTCCACGATATCGTGAGAGCCCAGTCCTTGAAGGTAGACGCTCTCGGCTGCCTTGACTATCCTCCCGGCGATGTTCTCCGCGTCCACTCCAGTCGGTCTCCCATAGACGACCATCCGAGAGGCCTTGCGAAGCCCGCCCAGGAGGTCGTTGGGCTTCTTGCTTTCGAGGTCCTTAGCGGCTAAGAGGAGGGCAAATGCCCCGGCACAGCCTATCAGTGGGGCCCCTCTGATGACCATGCTCCTGATTGCCGTAAGGATCTCTCTCCAGTCATCGGTCTCCCAGATGCTGAGTTCGTAGGGTAACTTCGTCTGGTCGATCGCTTTCACCCTTCGGGTCTTCTCATCGTAGAGTATGGAGAGCGGGATGTTGGTGGACTTGTGGACGTAGGTCCCGAGCTCACCATCGAAGACCATCCCCAATTTGGCGAGTATCGATTCGAGCTTGCTCCTAGGCATCATTTTAAACACTCACCAGAGCATTTTTCTCTTGACTAGATGGGGGAGGCTATTAAAGCCACTTTACGGGGGAATAGGGTCACTATCCCCCTGAAGACGGGGGAGTCTCTCAGGCAGAAGGGATACGGGGTGAGAAGGAGGAGGCGGCTTGTCTTAGAGCCCCCCGAGGCCTTTTACCTCGTCAACAAGGGCACCCTAGAGATCTTTGACGGGTGTGGTGAGAGGATCCCGTCCTCGGAGCTCTTCGACAGGTTTCGGAGACGGGACGGGAGGCTGTTTACCAGGTACGTGATCTACCGTGATCTGCGTGAGAGGGGCTATCTAGTGGGACGGGGAGTGGGACGAACCACCGACTTCACCGTGAGCGGAAGGGGTGGGGCCGACCTATACATAGTGGGGATTAACGAGGGAGAGCCTGTGCCGATCGCTAGGGTGAGCAGAGTGATGGCGATGGCCGAAGGCAGGGATAAGTCGGTTGTAGTGGCGATAGTCAACAGACAGGGGGAGGTTGTCTACTATTCACTGGGTGGATGGTTTCCTAGATCAGTCCCTTGATGATTCCGGGGAGCTCATCCAGTTTGACGTTCCTCTGGCTCTTCGTTACCATGTTCCTAACCACCACCTCACCTCTTCTCAGCTCCCTCTTCCCCACAATGACTGTGAAGGCGAATCCCCTCTTATTGGCGTACTCCAGCTGAGCCGATAACCTCCTGTTGGCCAGATCTAAGTCGGCGGGTATTTGGCTGCGCCTCAGCATCTGGGCAACCCTTGTGGCCTTCGATCTTACACTTTCGTCGGCCGAAGCGACGAATACTCTAATCGATTTTGGAGAGGGGAAGAGCCCCCGGCGACTCAGAATCTCGAAAATTCTTTCCATTCCAAGCGATATGCCCGTTGCCGGGGTAGGTCGACCTCCGCACAACTCGATTAGCGTGTCGTATCTCCCTCCTCCCGCCACGCTTCCCAG
>JBHIEI010000026.1:0-16869 GCA_046760555.1 Bathyarchaeia archaeon | reverse complement strand
GGTGCATAGTGCCAACAGAATAGCGAGCCTTCTAGCGCTGAGCCGCTCCTTCCCCCACCTCTTGACGATGAGGGCGAAGGGGGCGATGGCGAAGTAAGCGAGTAGGCAGTCCCATATGCCCCACAGGGGAAGCTGCCACGAGATCGGGGTGAGGAAAAACGCCACAAGTGTCACGGTGTAGTAGATGAAAATGGGCTTCCACCTCCCCCTGAACATGAGCCCAGATGTCGCCGCCCCTAAGGGGGCGCCGAGCGTGAAGAGGAACTCGTACACGCTCTCTCGGAACATCACCGAGTGCCCGATCATGACGGAGATGAGAATCGATAGAAAACCAGCATGGGGGCCGAGGACGATTCCGGCGAGGGGGCTGATCACAAAGATCAGTCCGAACCAAACACCAGCCGTGAAGCCCGGCGTCAGAACGGAGTCCAGCACCGTGGCGGTCGCTGCAAAGACGATGACCGCCGAGATGAGCTGGCTTCTCGTCCTTATGCGGACGATCTCCCACTGGTTCATCTCGACCTCATCTGGGGAAAGACCTTCCAGATCGCCCTGACTAAGGGCAACAAGACGATGAGTCCGACGATCATCTGCTCGATGTTCACGACGACCTCGACGATCGCCACGGCCCCGACCAGCGCCGTGAAGATAGCGTAACGGAAACACGGACGATCCTAGGCATCACCCCTCGCCCTCGCCTCGAAGAACTCCGCCTTTAAATAGGGAAAGATCCTCCAACACGCCTCGACTACAGGGATGGCTATCGCCATTGCTATGGGTAGCGGCGCGAACACCATGGTGAATGAGGCGATGACCGCGTAGGATGGGTTAAGAAACCTAAACAGTGCAGAAAGCCCAAACGCGGCCGCCAAGACGTATAGACCTCCGGCGATGATGAGAGAACCGACAGCCATCCCAGCAACCGATCCGATTACAAACGCGATAGTCCACCGGTACCTCCTCAGCTTCCACGTCACGTACCCTAGGATCCAAAACCCGGCGAAATTGGCGGGTGTGCCGCTGAAGACCGTGAGGAGCGGGGTTCCGTAACGGATCAGGCTGGCGATAAAGGTCCCTATAGCGGCACCCAAGCCTCCCACAAAGGGTCCAAATAGCACGGCGAATATCGCCGGGATTGCAACGGCGGGCCTGAACTGCACGAAGAAGAACGTTGGTATGAAGGCCGTCAAAAGGGAGCCGACGCAGTAGAGTGCCGCACAGAGTAGTGTAGCGGCCACCTGTCTAGCTCCTACTTCTCTGGAAAGCAAACGATTTTACATTGGATCGTAGGCTTTGAAGGTTCCCTTTAGAAAGTAAATTAAATATATAGAATAAATAGACCTACGGAGGCTTATGGGGCGATCAAGGAGCAGGAGCCTCCCGAGCAGATAGAACTCATATAAGCGTGGGGGCTCTTCGGCGAGTACGACGCTGTTCTCGTATACGAAGCGCCCGATGAGAACATCGCTATGGGCTTCCTCCTGGATATCTGCAAGATCGTAGGAGTTGTCGATACGAGGACCTTCGCAGCCTACGCGATTAAGGTAGTGGCAAGAGAACCTGTAACATCAACGGCTGGTGAAGTTAGGCGAGAGATCGTCTTGCCCAAAGTTGATGCGGTTGTAGCTAATCCACCGTACACGAGGTGGGTGGAGATAGCAGAGGAAACCCGAGATGCGATGAGGAAGGTGATCGGGAAAACGTTAAAGAATTACGGTCTCTCCGGCGGGATCACCAGGGAGATGGGGATCTATATCCCGTTCATAGTTCACGGTGCTGAGTACCTGAAAAGAGGAGGGCGATTGGGTATGATCATATCCAATTCATGGTTACAGGCTGATTATGGTGTCAAATTTGCCAACTATCTCCTCGATAATTTCAAGATCAAAGCCGTAATCGACTTCTCCTCTAGGCTCTTCAGAATACCCCTTATTGCCACTTGTGTTATTCTTTTAGAAAGAGAACCCAACCAAAAAGCCAGAGAACGTAATCAAACTGTCTTCTTATACATTGATAAGGAAGTCGAGGTCAAGGAGATACTAAATGTTTTGAGAAATCCCGAAGAAGAGGATGACAGATTTTACGTAAATGTTGTAAAACAGGCAGATCTTCCTAGAGATCAAAAATGGATAGGAAAGATGTTCCAGATAGAAACCATTGAAAAGACCATCCAAAGTTCACCTCTATTTTCCAGCGCTGAAAGCCTTTTTGAACCAAGATATGGGAATGTTACGGGAGTATCGACCAGAGGGGGAACAGGAGCCGATGCCTTCTTTTATTTAACCAAAGATGATGCCGAAAAATGGGGATTAGATTCGAATTACATCTACTCGATGCTAGTTAGCCCCAGATACTCCAAATCCTTCACTTTCAAAAAAGAGGATTGGAAGAAATTGAAAGATGAGAACAGACGTTGCTATGTCTTCATAGCCCATAAACCTAGATCCAAATTACCCGAGAATGTTCGTGAGTATATAAGGTGGGGAGAAACCACTCCATTAGTAAAACCCAAGAAAAGAGGGGCAGAGCCAAAAACAGCCGATAAATCACTCGCTTCAACGCTTAGAAAAAAGAGTAAAAAAGACTTTTATGGATGGTACGATCTGGGTGGCTTAATACCCGTACAGATATCCGTAGTTCGGAGAGCTTGGCGCAAGGCTAGGTTCGTCTATACCGAGTTCCCAACAGGACTAGATGAGGGAGCATTTGTTTGCTTTGTACCCCGAAAAGATACCAGGCTCACAGAAAAAACAAGTAAAGGCTCTTCTAGCCTATCTTAACTCATCCTTTACTCAACTTTTTGTCGAGGTGCTTGGAATACCAGCGGGTGGGGGTGCCTCTGGACTCGATGTTAGAACAGCCGCAGAGCTTCCGATAATCGACGTTAGAAAACTTAGCAAAGGAAAAAACAGAGATCTAGCCGATTTATTCGACAGGCTAGAACAAGAGTCTCGAAGGTTAGGTGGTGCTGTTACTCAAGAAGATCTAGAAAAACTCCAGCCACTGATAGACAAAATAGATGAAAGAATTGCGACAGTTCTTGGACTTAAGAAAAAAGTTGTTAGAAATTTGCGCTCGATTGTTGAGGTTCTAATTGAAAGGAGAATTTCTAGAGCTTCTATGGCCAGACCTGAAGCTGTTAGGGGTGAGGAAATACCGACAATAAAGCCACCGAAGAAAACGGGAAGCAAGACCAGAAAAAGAGTTCCTGGAAAACGTTTAGAGATGTTCTTCACTAATGAAGATCTAACGCAGGTCGATTAGCTTCAACCGTCTGACTTCCTCCTGGTAGCTGGGCATTTGGTCGAGTCCTTTGGTGTTGTGACCGGGTGTCCACTTCACCCAGATGAGATCGGCTCTCTTCTTTCCCTTCAGAAGCATGGCTCTTAGGTGCTGGGGGTCTCTACGGGGTCTGGTCATGCAGATTTCTGGAACTTTGACTCAATTTTTCGTATCAGACAAAACATTTTTCACATCACCCAAAGAAACTCTCGAAAACCGTGTTTTTACAGTGAAGAATTCTTTGTATCACCCATCAAAAATGAGGGTTTTCAACATTTTACCCCGGTAAAATGACAAGAAGTTCTTAGGATTTCGAGTTGTGATACATGATGTGAAAAACTTCAAAAGTGGGTGTGGCAAAGACAGGTTAACTATCTAAATCCTCGAAGCTAGATATTTGCTGGTCTACCTAGAATTTTCTTAAGAATTTTTTGCCCAACCAAATCTATTTTCTGGGAAAAATGTAAAAGTCGTGTAAATATATGTTCCAGCCAATCAGAATTTCTTCGACTGGACGCCCTATAGCAAAACTGCCTGCCCATTCGAATAGCAATGTTAAGCCCAACCACAAAATCCCAACATGAACCAGATCTCTAGTGTCATACTCCTTAACGAACCGCAGCAAAAAATATGCGAAAACAAAGATGTACACGATTCGGGTAGACATCCCGATTTGATGTGCCACCAGAACGCCCCATCTCGGTTCATAAATGAGGTTCATAAGGACAAAAAAGTTGAAACCCGAAACTAAGACCTCCATCAACCAAACGCGAATCGCTATCTTCATTAAAGGAGTGTTCATAGGTGTCTCAACTTCTTAAATGACGCAAGCTCGCGCTAATTTGTCCGAATCATGACTCTGTTTTGGGCAGCCCTAGCGACTTCTTCAGAGTTCGGCTGACTGTCGGACTCGAGAGTCACTTGGAAATACTTAGCATAGTAGGGAACCTTTTGCAGGTAAGCCAGTAGGCCTGCTGCAACGGCCTCCTTGTCTTCGATGGATTCTCCGACGGCTTTCAGCTCTTGCCCCTTTACCCGCACAGTCACCGGAGCACCGCCTCGCAGATTTCTCCACCAGGTACGGTGACGATAGCTGACGACGAAGAAGACATCGTCTTCGCGGACGTAGTTTACTGGGACGGTGTACCGCTTGCCGCTCTTTCGTCCGGTAAGGGTGATCAGCATCATGTTTTTGCTGACCAAGCCATGCAGCGGCGATCCCAGTATCCACCTAATGATTCGGTCGTACCACATGGTATAATTGATATAGCAGTGTTATGTTGAAAGACATCACACCTGGTGAGCGCTGATTTGGAGACAAAATCCGGAGTTTCGACTCTTCTCCTGATCATGGTAGCTTTAGTCGTAGTCGCCGGTGGATTAGTAGGATATCTCGTGATCGTCTCCCCGGGAACTCAACAACTCCAGATAATTGAGCGTGTTACCCTCGAAGAAGCGTATGCCCTGATACAGAATAACGCAGCGAACCAGAATTTTGTGATCATCGACGTCCGAACTCCGGAAGAATATGCAAGCGGACACATAGAGAATGCGATCAATCTAGACTACTATTCCAAGACCTTTAGAGATGAGCTGAATGAGCTGGATAAAAACAAAACGTATCTTATTTATTGCCGAACCGGACACCGCAGCGGAGCGGCGCTGGATATAATGAGAGAACTTGGTTTCAGAGAGGTTTACGACATGTTGGAAGGGATTGTTCGGTGGGAGGCGGAGGGATTGCCGCTTACAAAGTAGAATCACACGATTTAGTCTGCCTTCTACATCGTCGCCGAGATCAGAAAACGTAAAGGCTTACCCCTGAATCATCCAAACCCTCGAAGCTCACCGTCCCCAGTGGCATTCGATCGATAACGATCTGTTCTACGCCCCTTTCTTCAGAAGGCGCTCTGCCTCACGGTAGAAGCTACTGGCATGCGAGGCGATCCGCTCCGCCGTTCTCCTCGGGCTCGCGAAGAAAGGGGAGTAGTCGCCCTTCTCTCGGATGTCCTTGGCTTTCTTTATCATGTCGAAGAGGTCTCGCCCCACAAGCCCTCCACGCACGAGTTCGCCGAGAGCCTGTATCGTCCCAGCATGGGTTTTTGGCGACTTTCCGGTCCACTCGACCAGCAGCGCTTTCGCCGAGTGAAGCATGCAGTAGTACGCCCTCGACACGCTGTCGTCGAGCTTCCCGTGTTGGAGCAGGATCTCCAGGACTCCAGCTTCTCACGGGCCTTCTCCAGGTGCCTTTCGGCCTCCAATTTCATTCAAGATCCCTCCGTAGAGCTGGATCCCGCTCTCCGCTATCTCGCTCTCGAGGCTCGATCCCTTCTCGATCAGTGATTTGAGCTCCGTCCCCCTGTACGCGTTGACGGAGAAGACGACCCCGGTTTCGAGTTCCAAGTCGGAGAGCCGGTCATGAATGGCGGGGATGAGATCGTACACCTCTGCGCTATCTAGGCGATCATCGACCACTACCAGCAGATCTACGTCGCTGTCTCTCTCAGCCTCGCCCCTCGCCGCGGATCCATAGAGGATAAGGTCGGTCACCACCTCGCGGAACTCTTGGACTATGAAGACCGAGGCAGCCCTCGCCAGAGTCTGGTACGTTCTGTTCACGATCTTCCTATCGAGGCTGGTTTCCATGACGAGCCTCCTGATGCCATCTCGGATGGCGTCGCTCTTGCTGACGTAAAGGCCCCGCTTGACGAGATCGTCCAGTTCTCTTCCGAGCCTTTTGTCGATCCTCGTAAGCACAGTCACACTCATGAATACCATAGTATTCATTTTGCCGATTATTCAAGTTTGCTTCCCAACTTTCAAGTCAACCACCGTCGCCGAGATCCACGAGCGCAAAGGGCCCTACCGCCCGAACCACCAGTCCGTCGAAGTTCATCATTCCGAGTAGAGGGCGGTTCAGATCCTGTAAGGCGACGGAAGCGGTCAGAGAGTTGATTATCGGCTAACTATCCGCTACCGGATATCGCCAAACCCCTATTAGCGGTGTGTAGCTCACCGATATCGATATTACTAGGCACCGACAGAATCCACGATGGACAGGTATCAAATCGCCACGTTGGTTCTTACCCTCCTTCTCGCAGCCGGAATGTCTTATGGACTCATCAATTTACGACCCTACAGAATCGATTTGACCAACTCGAATCCCAGTTCACTGAACTCAATCAAACATATACTGGTCTCAATCAACAGTTCACTGAACTTAATCAGGCATACACTGACCTCAATCGAACGTATACCGACCTCAATCAAACCTACTGGGGTCTCGATGCGAAATACAACGCTCTTAACGAAGATTACGCCTCCCTGAGCGAGAATTACACTTCTCTGGGCAAGGATTACGATGACCTCAAGACCGAGTTAACAGCCGTCAGGAGTGAGTTACAACGCTACAAAGCGCAAGAGGCCCTCATCCTCATCAGGCCAACCCTACAGGAGCTGGAAGCCTTCTTAAGGGAGGACAGAACGGATGCGCGCGAATACGTTGACCCATCTTATATTTGTCAGGACTTCGCCATCGAGTTACGGAGAAATGCGATACAAAGAGGATTCAACGTTAGCTACGTCTCGATCGCTTTTACCGATGGTATGGGTCACGTCATTAATGGTTGCTACCTCGACGATGGGAGGTTTGTCTACATCGAGCCTCAAACAGACGAGTTTCTCTGGGATCTCCGTGAAGGGGGCAAGTTCCCCTGGGAAGAATGGCTGGATTGGACCATAGAACGAATACGTATAATCTGGTAAGGGTTCCATTCAAGAGGTCTTTTACACGTGCGGCATAAACTGTAGAAGAGAAAATGCAAAGGCGAGTTGTTGAAACGCTCGGGCGACCGCTTAATTTTATTATAGAGGTTTGGATGAGTTGACCTGGAAAAATCCATTGGCCTTAGAAACGGGGTCTGTAAGTTCGTGGGTGACACAAAAGAGGGCGGGATGACTGAAACGGGCGTAGAGAAAGGCGCTCTGGAAAATCGCTGGTCCCAGCTGATGAAGACCGAGTATCTGCTCGTTGCCCTGATCTCCGGTATCGGATTCGTGTTTTACCTATGGATCCTGACGAGGCATCCCCTGATCTACGGGATAGATGGACCCTACTACCTCATCCAGGTTAGAGGCCTGCTTGAGAGTGGGCGTCTCCAGTACGGGGATCCGCCGCTTGCCTTCCTGCTCTTCACATTCTTCACCCTGCTCGTTGGGGGCGACATGACCCTGGGTGTACGGGTTGGAACTGCCCTTTTCTCCGCTCTCTCCACCGTGCCGCTGTATTCCTTGCTTAAGAGGGTAACGAAACTGGAATACGCAGGTTATGTTGGCATGTTGGCGTGCATTTTCTCTGCGCCTCACATCCGGATGATGAATGACCTGTTGAAGAATGCCGTTGGGGTTTGCTTTCTGCTTTTCTTCGTCTACCATCTCCACCGCATGGCCTTTTCGGGGCGAGCTCGTAGGGATCTTCTTCTCGCATCCCTCTTTCTCGTTCTGACTGGAGCTACTCACATACTGGATCTTGGCGTTGCTCTGCTGTTTTTGGGTCTTTACCTTATTATTGCCGTGGTGCTTGACGTTAACCGAAGGCAGTTTGCCAAAGGCGTGGGCGCCGTCGTACTGGTCATGGGAGCATTCGTCGGCATTGCTTTCGGAACCTTCCCCTCCCTCTTCACCGATTTCTATAAGGGAGTGTACTTTCTCCAAGACCTCTTTGCTACCTCAGGACAGGAACCCTCAGGACCATTGCCTCCAGGGCAAGTGCCTATAGGGCAGGTGCCTCCAGACCAGGGACCTCCAGTTCGCTTTCTCTTTGATCCGAGGGGTGGAGTGCTGACCTTGCCCATTCTTGCGTGTGGGACCGTTTTGGCTGTGTATGAGTGGAAGATGGGGAAAAGGGAAGCGGTCCTGATGCTTTCATCCGTGACCGTCGTTGGGATTCTTTTGAGTCTTCCGTTTATCCCTCACGAGTGGTTGTGGCGGTTTTTGTTGATGGAGTTTATCCCGATCGCGTTCATCCTGGGTTACAGCGTCTCCAAGATAGAGCAGAAGGTTGGGGTGGTGGTCTTTGCGATGCTGGTTGTGTTCCCCTTGCTCTTTCAGTCTGTTGAGGCGTCTCGGTTGATGGGCCCTACGATAGATGAGGGGGGTCTTCGTGAGTTGGAGCTGATCGGGAGCATCGTCCCCTCCGACTCTGTTGTGGCTAGTATCGTTCACCCCCGTTCGGGATACTGGGTTCAATACGTCCTTGGAGGTAACGTGACTAGGGGTTTGTCTTCAAGAGTTTGGTTGCATCATCAGCACGTTTTCGGTCTTCTTCAGAGGTCTTCCTTCTCAAGGCCCTTGCCACCTTATAGAGTGGTTATCGAGGGGAAGGAGTTCATCTTGGTTGAGTTTCAAAGACCACCCCCGTGATCGCGAAGGGCTCAGGAGAAAGGTTTATGCCTAAGCTACCAGCCCATCGAGGTTCATCGTACGAGAGTAGGGGACTAGCGACCCCTTAGGATTTAAGGAGATTATCGGTATCTGATGATAGTTGGCTATAACTACGCCAGATATCAAACAAACGGTCGCCTTCGTCTTTGATAGAATGGGATCCTGGTCGCCCATTGGAACCGGGTTCTTTGTCGAGGTTCCCCAGGGTTCGAGACCCTCTACCTATTTCGTGACCGCGAGACACGTGATAGAGGGTCGAGAAGAGGTTTTCATCAGATTAAACGTAAGGAATTGGGATCCCTCCTCAATCCAACCGGGGATCCTTTTTCATCGAACTCTAGTGAAAGACGGCGAGGGCAACTCGCTTTGGTTCGTTCATGATGAGCGGGCCGTTGACATCGCGGTTCTTCCGACTGCCCCAGATCCTCAGGCCGAGGAGCCTAAAGTCATTAGCCCGAGTATGTTCGCCACTAGGGATATCGTAGCCAGGGAAGGGGTGGTCGAGGGGGATGATATCTTCTTTACTGGACTTCTTCCACACTACTATCAGCCTCGACGAAATTTTCCGGTTGTCAGACACGGCAGAATCACACTCCTGACCGACGAACCCGTTAATACCCCCGAGGGGTCTACGGTCCTGTACTTCGCTGAGTGCCAATCGTTTCTGGGGAATAGCGGCTCTCCCGTCTTTCTTAATATCGGACCAAGGCTCTTCTTGCTCGGTGTCATGAAAGGCTACTTCTACAGAGAAGAGTTGGAACACCCTCATGACGCTCACGACGCTGCAAAGGCGGTCGCTCGATTTCAAGAAAACATTGGCATAGCGGCAGTAACGCCGGTAGACAAACTGAAAGAAATATTGTTTCATCCAAGATTGACTCGAGAGAGGGACAGGAGACAAATCCCGTAAGCCTTGTAAAGGCCTACCGTCCGAGCCACCCCACCCAGCTAACCGGTAGTTGTCTTCGGTATCTCTCGAAGAGCCTTGCAGCCTTTGGATCCTTTTTTCTCAGCTCCCTGATGACCGCTTCCCTTATCCTTTCCGTGGGTACCGGAGAAGTCCTCTTAGCGAACCTCGCCCTAACCCTCGTTGCGACCGCCTCCGCTAGGTCGTCGCCAACCCCCGCCTTCTTCATGTCCCCCGCGATCTGGATCAGGTCAAACTCCTGGATGACGCCCGAGCGTTTCTTCACCTCTACCGGTTTCCTAACAGCGGTGGGTAGGGCAACGATCAGCGATGCCCTCCTGTTCCTCATCCTTTCGAGGGAATCCATGTCCGCTAGAACGGTGACCGACCTCTCCGCCCTATCGACTCCCTTCACCTCGACACGGTCGATGACCTCCCCGTTGTCCAGGTAGATCCTCACGAAGTCCCCAGCGGCTAAGCCGAGGGGCATACCGTCACATTTTATTGGCGTGGCGACGCTCCCGCTTGGGATGGTCTGGCTTATGCCCAGTTCCCTCGCCGCCACCGCGAAGTAGGTGACCCTGTCCTCGTCGTCTAGATCTATCTCCACATCGCCTATGCCCCAGTCTGTGATCAATCGCCTCTTCAGCCTGTTCGAGAGCTCGTCCTTTGGAAGATCGCGGGGTAAAACAAACTCCCTCTCCGACAACTCGATCTTCAGATCCTCGGGAACGCGCGGTTTCCCGGAAATGTCGTTTATCAGGCGGGCATCGGGCAGTTTGATCGTGAGGTACCCGTGCCTCCTAGCCCTCCTCCAGATGGCGGATATGGACCCGTTTTTCTTTGGGATCCTTTCAGCCAGCCTGTTTCCCACGTTTACAACCCACACAATCAGGATGCTGGCCACGATGACCTCGACAACTCCTCCCACCGTTGGCTGATTGAGAACGGCGAGCAGACCGCCTCCGATGCCTAGGATCCCCAAGCCCAAGATCACCCCCATCAAAGAGGGGAAACGCTCGCCAGTCAGATAGGTGAAGACCAACGACAGAAAAATGATCGGAACGGAGGCTACTCCACCGTAGATAACTCCCTGAATGAACCCAAATGCCGCTTCCTGGAACATGTCGGAGTCGACAACGAGAGCGATAGATCGTCCGGCATATATACTTTACGCGACTTTCCTCGGCTCGACCATCATGCCGAGATCCGCTACCTGATGGATAGGCGCAGCAGCTTAATCGCCATGACCTCCATCCAAAGCGACGGCACTCCATTGCGGCTATTTGCAATGCCCCATTCCATAGCTCAAGACGTTGAATCCATACACAGCAGAGATTTCCCCGTCACGACTCAGTTGGCCAGAGAGTACCCTGATGACCCTGCCATCGCCTGTCTTACCCCACCCTATGCCGTGGTGAGTCTGAGGCAAAAGCGATCATCAGTATTCATAATTATGCATTTGGAGAACCGGCCTCAGCCATTTCTCTCACGGATTGCGTGACACGGTTGCAGCCCGGTCGAAGGAGACCGAGGGTGATCAGCACAACGGTGTACACGATAGGGCCGACGATGTCGTAGATAGCCATCAGAGCGCCACCTGATCGGCTTTCAGGCATTACCTTTCTATTGGGTTGGGAAATCCAGTTCATCCTCCGGGATGCCTTGAGATCTTCCGTGAGCCACCGCCCCCCGCCAAGTGGATCTGTCGTCTCTCTTTATCCTAAAAAGTTTGTCGTTGAAGACAACCAAGATCGTATTACCCCTCCAGAAGTGCGCGTACCATCCATGGAGTATATGTTTCTGCAGCTGATCGATCTCTCTTTTGGAAACCTTCACCTCGTAGATATGCCACCGACCGACATTTCCCTCGTAGTCTATGGGCATGTTATCATCGGTAACTCTCGCTCCGCAAACAGAGAGAGCATTGATGACCTTGGGGTCGTCGAGCCCTTCGGCAATTACAGCTCCTTTGTAGATCCTCTTTTCCTCAGGCTCTTCTGACATCGAGCAGATTCCCTTCTCGATAATTGGGGATTTTTGTATAAGAATTAAAGAAGCTGGGAGTCTCCCAGAGGTTTCAGTGATTACCTGTTGCCTCTCCCTTTCCCCGCTCTCTTGAGGCGCCTCTCCACGAGTCTTTTCACGGCGCCTAGGAACCTCTCATCCTCTTCCAAGCTCAGAAATTCCGCTTTAAGCTCGTCGAGGCCCTCGGGAGCTCCACCGTGATGGTTATCGAGGGTTTCCCCATGGCCCTTTCAAACTCCTCTTTCGCTTCTTCGTATCTGGCCGCCTTTCTTTTCAGTCTAGAATCGAGCCACTTCCTCAGCCCTGACCCTTCCGTTTCTTCCGAATCCGACACGGGTTCTAACCCCCCATTCCAAACCTTACGATAAGATAAATGGTCGCGATGGCAAGCTGAATGAGGCTTGTTATGGAACCAACCTTCGTAAACTCGCTGAAGCTCAAGGCAATCCCCTCCCTCTTCATCGCGCCGATAGCCAACATGCAGACGGCGCCGCTGAACGGCGTGGCAGCCCCCCCGAGATTGGTCCCTAGGATGAGAGCGGACCATACGGGGACCTTGTTGAGCCCAACCAATTCCCCAACTATGGAGCGAAGACAAGAGCGATCGCGATGTTGCTTACGATCGTGCTCGCAAGCCCGCTAGACCACAGGGTCACCAAGGTCGCTACAGAGGAGCTTCCCCCTGCCAATCGGAAAAGACCGGTCTTCTCCAGGCCCCCAACTATGAAGAGGAAACCAGCCACAAAGAAAATCGTTTCCCAGTCGACACGCTTGAAGATCTCGGCCGGATCGATTCACTCGCCACCAGTGCGAGGATGGCGCAGCCCAGCGCAACTCCCTCAGGCCCAACACCCACCCAGTCGGAGACGATGAAGAGAGAAAGGAAGAGCGCCATTATCGCGGTTGATCTCCAGAACAGTCTCTTGTCCTCGACACCCTCCCATGGGTCATACACTGGCGGTGTCTTTTCCTCTCCGAGTCTTGATCTGAAAAAATAGTACAAAGCCAGAATGGTCAGCAACCACAAAAGGATCTCGGCCGGGGTCAGGTAAACGATGAAATCGTTAAAGCCCAGTCCCGCCTGAATGCCGATTATCATGTTGCTCACCGAGCCGATCAGGGTGCTGGTTCCACCCAGGTTGATCATTATGGCTGCCGAGAGGAAGTAGGGCACCGGATCGTAGTCCAAGAGCTAATAAACTTACTGCACCTGTAAGGATACTCCCGATTTCAGGCACGAGGTTACGATGGGGAGGACGGCTTCGGCCAAAAGAACGGTTACGATGATATAGATCACGTCCCTGGCTGCCCTCTTCAGGGGTCGGTCCTCTTTTACCCCGAGGCTCCTCACGAAGATGTCCGTGAGGATGTCCGCGAAGGACAAGGCGTCTGCAAGTGCGCGTATAAGGAAAATAACCGTGATCAGCATCAGACCAGCCCAAAGAAGGTAGCCGCCGCTGACGCTGATACCAGGTACGGTCACCTCACCAACCAGGGGAGGTACAACGATGGTCATAGCCCAAAAGATGACCGCTATCGTTATGCTCATGATGAGACGGGGAAGCTTTCTCATCTCCCGTCGGATCTTTTCCCTGCTCGTTTGTTTCACCTCCGATAAAGAGGTTCCGGTCTATTTTTTAGGAACTGTAAAGTGCCCCCAGATCATATCATCCAGATCGGGGAGGAAGGCATACCACCCGTGTCTCCACGACATTTTTGTCGAATCACCCTAGCGCCCAACTCCCCTGCTTTGGCAAGGGTTTCTTCGATGCCTTCCGTGCACATAGTATACCACTCCGCCAATAGGCCTAGCAGAGAGCTCAACCTGTCCACTCCGTTGAATCCACCTCCTGGCTCGGAGTCGGTATCAAACGTTGCGAAATCTGCCCATTTCTTGATCTCCAGCCAAAGAGTAGCCTCCCCTAGATCATCACGGTCTTTTGCCAGAGTGGAGGAGTAACTATTTCTCGGGCTCCACCACTACCGCCGTACCCGTTGCGGAAATTACCACTACACCCCGAAAGACGTCGGAGGTCTCCAGATCTAAGCCGATGATGGCATTCGCACCCAGTCTTCTCGCTTTTTTCACAACCCTCTCCATGGCTGCGTCCCTGGCCTTCTCGAGTTCCGAGGTGTAGGCGGAGACTTCTCCACCGGTAATCGTCTGCACACCCGCGATGAACCTTCCACCGACCCCCCTCGTTCTGGGAGTCAAACCAGTAACTACGCCAAGAACTTTCTTGATACGATATCCCGGAATCTGTGGAGTTGTTACAACAATGAACTCTTTTTCGGATCCCATTCAAACAAGGTGGTGGGCATGATACTTAAAGAGCCCAATTTAGACCCGGGATCCTCGGTGCTACCTACTCTCATGGTCATCTCGGTCGACCTTCTCAAGAGAGAGCTCTTTCTTGGTCCCGATTTTTGTCGAAAACGTGAGACACCGGAAGAACTAAACTAAAAATCCCCTATGTCTTTTTTGGAGTGTAACTCTTGGCAAGGAAAGAAACCTTTCGCCCAAGCCTCGATCAGATGCGTGTTAGGGGAGAATACAAGATTCCGGAGTTAAAGATCGAAGAGATAATCTCAACGATCCGTGCGGGGCTAAATGCTCCGGCCGAAAATGGCTCGCCAACCCATGAATGGTTCGTTCAACGCCTAGGTGATTCCGTGCGATTGATTCGTAACCCGTTCATACAGGCCTCATTGCAGGAAAGGGATCCAGATCCGCAGAGAAACTGGACGAAATGGGTGTTGAAACCGGAATTGACAAACGAGGGATACGAAAAAGGAATCAAGGGATGGGCCCCAGAGACTCCAGTCTGGCTTGAGATCCTGATCATCCAGAGGCTGCCCGGGGAGGAAAAAATCCACGTCGACGTCAGCTGTGATCCGGCAATGTCGTTGAAGATTCAACAGGGGTATGAAACAGAGTTCACGCGACAGGGCATCGAAAAGGTCCACAAACGGTGTCGTAAATTCATCAAGGAAGTTATGGTAGACATCCTGCAAGGTCGGGAAATCAAGGCTCCCTGGGCTAGATGAACCATTATCAGACGGATACCAGAGCCTTCTAGCCCCTCGAAGCTCTCCAGCTCTCAAGCTTTCACCCTCAACAGTCCTTATCTTAGCGATTTCTCCTTACACCGGAGGCGAAATGGAGGTTTTCGAGGCTGTTCGAACAAGAAAGTCGATCCGTGCTTATGAGCCAACCCAAGTGCCAAAGGAGAAGCTGGAGAAAATTCTCGAAGCCGCGAGATTAGCTCCTTCAGCGGGACACACCCAACCCTGGCACTTCATAGTCGTGACCGATTCCGAAAAGAGGAGGGAAATCGCGAGGAGTGGGATGTTCGCTAGGTTTCTGGATGAGTCTCCAGTCGTGATCGTAGGTTGTGGTGATAGGAGGGCCTCACCGAAATGGTATGCCATTGACACCGCCATAGCCATGCAGAACATGGTTCTAACCGCCACCGCTGAGGGTCTAGGCACGTGCTGGATTGGTAGTTTCAGGGAGGGGCTGGTACGGGAAATGCTGAGGATTCCAGAGCGTTTCAGGATAGTCGCCCTCTTAGCTGTGGGCTATCCACGCAAAAAATCCAGCCGTCTGAGGAAGATATTCCACCGTATACGCCGGAGGAAGAAGTTGAAAGCGATCGTAAGTCTCGAAGAATACGGAAAGCCTTTTCTTGGAGAAACCGCCGAGTGAAGTCTTCCCTCGATCATCACGCCCTGAGAGGTTTGTCGTCAGCATTTGCAGGGATCTCCTTATCGGTTCCGACTCCGGGTTTTTCGTGCACGAGGGCTAGGATGGTGAGAAGTGCGATGGTCGCCCCGAGGAGATTCGCAGCGATAGGAGCGGTAAATCCAGCCAGGTCGAAGAGGTATCCTCCCATCCAAGGAGCCGGAAATGCTATGAGGCCCCTGAATGCGGCGAGCTTCCCCAGGGCCTCTGCTCTCTCGTTTTCAGGGACGCTACTGGCTAGGAAGTTTAGCATCGCCGGAACCCATGTTGAAGCAACAAAGCCGAAGAGGATCTGCAGGAGCACAAACGCCTCAAAACTGGTGAGGGTCAGCCATCCAACCATCAAAAAGATTCCGATGACCTCTGAAAGGGCTAGGAATGGCTTACACCCGTACCTGTCGACGAGTTTTCCGATCGGCAGCTGTGTCAGTGCCCAGGATGCGGCAAATACGCTGGACATGATGCCGAGCTGAAAGGGATTAAAGCCGTAGGTCTTCCACACCATCCCAAACAGGATGCTGCCCCCGATCCCCCACACGAAGGCATCTACGGCCGTGGCTACGAAGAATCCCCTAACTGGTCGAGGGGGTGCGATTCGCTTGACGAAGAGGCTTAGGCCGCCCATTAGATCCCCCGTCCTATGGGTCAGGGTTTCCCTCAGGAAAAAGACTAAGATGACCAACCCCGTTGACTCCAGAAGAACGCCTATAAGGAAGACCGCGGGGAACCCCCAGTTTTCGGCTATAAAGCCGCCGAGATAGCCCGCGTAAATACCGGGGGTGATGAAGGAGAACAAGACTATGCTGTAGGCGACCCCCCTCCTCCCAGCTTCCGTCGACTCGGCAGTGAGGGCATCGTAAGCAGGTCTGGCCAACGCGGCCGAGCTCAGCAAGACGGCGGCGAGGATCAGCCAAGACCATGCCTTGGTGAGGGCCGCCATAGTCAAGAGGGAGATGGCCGAAATGGTGAGGACCCCTGAAAGGATGATCACTGGTTTCCTACCGATGGCATCCGAGATGGCCCCCCCGATGAGTTGTGCCAGCGTGGATACGATCCCGTTTCGCCTGTTCGCTAGGCTCTCCAGAAGCCCGAGAAGTGTCATGGGAAAGCCGAGGCTCAGTACGAATGGCTGCCAGATGACTCGAAGCATGTTAATCTCCATGCCGCCGAACTGGTAGTAGAATGCGAGGACCCGGATGTTACGCTTGACTCGGGTCTCCTGAAGCTCGTTGTGCATTTGTTATGGTTAAACCGAGGGGTAAAAGGTCTGATGCCCCCACACCCACGCATCACGGTCCTTTATTTTAGATCTTTCACGATAGGAAGTTGAAGTTGGCCGAAGCGGTGGTTCTCGAGGGTCTCACCAGAAAATTCGGAGATCTGACGGCCGTGGACGATCTCAGCCTCAACGTGAGGGAGGGCGAGGTCTTCGGCCTACTAGGACCCAACGGTGCCGGGAAGACAA
>JBHIEI010000025.1:0-16898 GCA_046760555.1 Bathyarchaeia archaeon | reverse complement strand
CGAGTTCAAGACTGATTACCATGGTGATACGTACTACTTCTGCTCATCAGCCTGCAGATCGGCCTTCGAAGAAGACCCGGGTAAGTACGCCAAGAAGAGAAAGCCAACGGGCTGCTGTTAAAGGCCCGGCTGTTTCGTCATGTTGGATTTTAGATACTGGAATATTTGATTACCGGTACCAGCCAGTTATCAACCCCTTGACCATGGATCAGGCGAAACAGATCGCTCTGGCATACCTATCCTCCCTTAATGACCCTGATCTTGGGATCGACGAGATCATGGAGTTCGAACTCAACTTTTACGCGATCTACTATGAAAAGAGCACGGGAATAGGGGCATTCGAGATGCTGGTAGATCGTTATAGCGGCGACATATATCCCGAGCCAGGACCGAACATGATGTGGAACACCAAATACGGCGGAATGGTGGGGCACATGGGCGGTGGACCAGGAATGATGGGTTATTACCAAGGAACGCCAACGGCAGACATGCCTGTCAGTGAAGGCGAGGCCATCGCCTACGCACAGGAGTATCTGAACACCGCCCTTTCAGGTTCAACAGCCGAGGACGTGCATCCCTTTTACGGCTACTACACGATCCATGTGGTGACAGACGGCGAAATCTATGGTATGCTTAGCGTGAACGGTTACACCGGAAAGCTTTGGTATCACGGCTGGCATGGAACCTTTATTGGAGAGGAGGAGCTACACCACTGAAAAGATGGGCGGTAAGGATGATCGGAACATCGTTATCCTCATAGTGGTTGTGCTTGTCGTTATAGCCCTCGGATTCGTGTTTATGATGTCTGGACCTATGGGCTGGATGATGGGGTGGGGGATGGGGTATTGGTGGATCTCGGTGCCTTTGTTCTTCTTTGCTCTGATAGTACTAGGAGCATATTTTCTCATCGCTGGTTATGAGAGTAGGGAGGGCAGGGCTCTGGAGATACTCAAGGAGAGATATGCGAAGGGAGAGATAACGAAGCAAGAGTTCGAGGAAATGAAAGAGGCATTGGAGCGATAAAGGGAGAACTGCAGTGTACTTCTGGGTGAGGGTGAACGCCCAGGTGTGCCGAGGTGACGGAGTGTTCACGTGACGGCCTGCAAAGCCGTTTATGAGGGTTCGAATCCCTCCCTCGGCATCTCGAACCATCCCAACCCATTGAGAAGGAGCAGAATGGCGCTGAAGGTTTACAACACCATGACCCGTAGAAAGGAGGCATTCAGACCTAGATCTGACGGTAAGGTGGGGATTTACGTGTGCGGTCCAACGGTGTACGACTACCCCCACATCGGTCATGCGAGGACGTACGTGGCCTTTGACGCCATGGTCCGCTACCTGCGATTCAGGGGATTCAAGGTAAAGTACATAGTGAACATCACCAACATCGATGACAAGATCATCAAAAGGGCTCGGGAAGAGGGGAGGGACCCCGCGGAGCTAGCCGACGAGTTTGAGAGGATCTTTCTGGAGGACGTTAGATCCCTAGGGCTCGAGCCGGCGGACGCCTATCCAAGGGTCTCCGACAACATCCAGGGCATCGTGGAGATGGTCAGAGGATTGATACGAAGGGGATTCGCCTACGAGGCGGACGGAAACGTGTACTTTGACGTAGCGAAGATCGAGGACTTCGGCAAGCTCTCACACCAATCCCTGGAGGAGATGCGGACCGGCGTGAGGGTGGGCATCGATGAGAGGAAGAGGAACCCCATGGACTTTGTCCTGTGGAAGAGGTCCAAGAATGACGAGCCAGGCTGGGATAGCCCCTGGGGACGGGGCAGGCCAGGATGGCACATCGAGTGCTCGGTCATGTCGATGAGGCACCTCGGGGAGCAATTCGACATTCACGGAGGTGGTAGAGATCTGATCTTCCCTCACCACGAGAATGAGATCGCCCAATCAGAGGCATACACCGGCAGGAAGCCCTTTGTTAGGTACTGGCTCCACACAGGCTTTCTCACCGTTGAAGGAATGAAGATGGCCAAGTCTCTAGGCAACTTCGTCACCGTGAGGGATCTGCTGGGCAGGTGGGATCCCGAAACATTTAGGCTCCTGGTGCTCCAAGCCCATTACCGAAGACCCGTCGAGTACAGCGAGAAGGCATTAAGGCAGTCGAAGCGAGGCCTAGATGGGCTCTACGACACACTGGCCGATCTCAAAACGCAGGCAGAAACGGGGATGGCATCGCATGAGCTTAAGGAAGAGAGGAAGCTGGAGAAACAGATGCTCAACCTCAAGCAAGCCTTCTTGAGGGCCATGGACGATGACTTCAACACCGCCAGGGCTTTGGCGGGTCTTTTCGGGCTAGCGAGGGCTGGGAACAGAGCCCTGGACCTTGGGGCAAGCGGCGAGCTCCTAGAGAGGATACGGAATGTGATCCTGGAACTGGGAATGATTCTCGGACTCTTTCAGAGAGGAGAGGCAAAGGAGGAACTACCAGAAGAAGCGAGAAGACTCATTGAGGAAAGGGACCTTGCTAGGAAGAATAAAGACTGGAAGAGGGCGGACGCGATCAGAGAAAAACTCAAGGATATGGGGATCATACTTAGGGACTATCCCGAGGGTACTAGATGGAGAATGGAGCGAAGGTAGCTCTATACGAACTTCAAGGATCTGTAAAAGAAATCGACCATCAAACCCGATCCTGATCAATTGCCTAGCCGTTTGGGAAAGATCAAACATCCTTTGAGAGCATAAGGAAACTATCAGATGCCCGGACGGGCTTTGTCGGGAGATCGGCAAGACCCTTGAGCTTCTTGGATGTCGGATGAGGGGCAGAAATTACTGGTGATAACGTGGAAATCGAGTAACCTTCACACGGCTACCCCACATAGTAGTACTCTCCGCTGCTCTTCTGATCCCTGTCGAGTTTAGATCCCTCCTTGTTGACTCGAGGTCGCTTGGTCTCTGCATCCCTGCGAAACGTCACTTCCATATCCCTTAGGAAGCGATTCATCCCGTCCCTCAGATCGACTGGACTACTTGCCACGCCATGCAATCCTGGCTCTCCCATGAAAACCATCAATCTATCGGCGATGAAGTCCATCGCCACGATATCGTGTTCGACTACAAACGCTGCTCTACCACCGGTTCTCGTGATGCCTCTGATCGCTTTGGCTACAGCCAGTCTTTCCTCAACATCCAAGTAGGCACTCGGTTCGTCCAGTAGGTACACGGTTGCATCTCTTGAAAGGCATTCTGCTATAGCTGCTCTCTGCAGCTCCCCTCCGCTCAACTCCGTAATATCTTTTTCTAGAGCCTTCTGCAGATTCAGCGGCTCGATTATCTCGGACTTGTATTTCTTAGTGCGAAATCTCCTACCAGCAGCCTTGCGTAGAAGGCTCTTCACCGATCCTCTGTAAGCCACCCTCAAGTACTGCGGTTTGTAGCTCATCTTCATCTCCCCTTTTCTGATCATCCCCTCGTCCGGCTCTTCTATTCCAGCCAGCACCTTCATGAATGTGGTTTTGCCTATCCCGTTCGGCCCCACAATTCCCATAACCTCTCCCTCTCCGATCCTACCAGCTTCGATGCTCAGCTTGAAGCCGTCGTAGGATTTGGAAACTTCGTCCCATTCAAGTAAAACCGGGAACTTCGCCGGTTTCGTAGGCGGTTTGACGTGAAAGGTAATTGGCTTCTTTCGAATCCTCATATTCTCGTCGGGGATGAAACCCTCAATGTAGATGTTGATCCCTACCCTCACCCCATGGACATGTGATACTATGCCGTAGACGTCGGGCTCCCCGTAGAGGACGCAAGTGTGATCAGACAGGTAATCAAGGACAGCGAGATCGTGCTCGGAAACGAGGACCATCTTCTCCTCGGCGATTAGACTTCGAATAGCTCTTGCCACGTTGATCCTCTGGAACACGTCCAGGTAACTAGATGGTTCGTCGAAGAAGTAAACGTCCACGTCCCTGAGCAGAGCCGCTGCGATTGCGACTCTCTGCAGCTCCCCTCCGCTCAGTACTCCTATCTCGCGATCCAAGACCTTCCGGAGTTGTAGCGTGGCAATTGCCCATTCCTTTTTTCCCCGCTCGTCCACATGGTCTAACACATCCCCTACAATCCCAGATACCGCTCTCGGTATGGCATCGACATGCTGCGGTTTGTATACGGTCCTTAGGTCACCCTTACTCAGCCTCTGAAAGTACTCCTGAAGGACCGAGCCCCTGAAACGGCGGGATACTTCATCCCAGCCGGGTGGGTTTTCGATGTTGCCAAGATTTGGTTTGATCTCGCCGGCGAGAATACGCAACGAGGTGGTCTTTCCGACTCCGTTTCTTCCTATCAAACCGGTTAACTTCCCGACCGTGGGTATGGGAAGCCTGTACAACTTGAACGCATTGACACCGTACCGATGGCTGCACTCCTCTTCAAGTTCGTCGGGCAGATTGACGATAGAGAGAGCGCCGAAGGGACATTTTTTGATGCAGATGCCGCAGCCAGGACACATCTCCTCGATGATGAGCGGATGCTCGTGTTCCTTGGGATTGAATTCGATGGCGTTGACCCGCATTCTGTTTTGTGGGCAATAGTTCATGCAGGGAAGCCCACACTCCTTTGGCTTGCAGCGATCTGTGTTAAGAACCGCGACCCTTACCATTTCTCACTCGATTCCTTCTCCTTGATGAGGAGCAATGGATTCTATTTCTTATGAATGTTCTGATCCACTTTTAGAGCCCCCTTCATGGTTATAAATGGAGATTTGGGAACGAGAATCCTACCGGCCAGCCTTGAGAACATACGCCGAGCGGCCCAGATAGTGGCTGAGGGCGGCCTCATCATCTATCCAACCGAGACCGTGTATGGGATAGGGTGCGACCCGCTCAAAGTCGATGCCGTCAAGAGGCTGATTGAGGCCAAGGGGAGGGGAGATAAACCACTTCCCGTGCTAGCCTTCAGCATCGAGCATGCTTTAAGGATAGCTATTCTCCCACAAGGGGCCGAAAAACTGGCGTCAAAATTTTGGCCTGGACCCCTCACCATGGTCTTGAAGAAGCGCGAGATCCTCCCGGGCATAGTAACCGCCAACAGGGAAAGAGTTGGGGTGAGGATCCCAGACAACGAGGTCACCCTTCTCCTTCTGAAGGAATGCGGAGGTTTACTTATCGGTACGAGCGCCAACAGGAGCGGGAAGACTCCTCCATGCACGGCAGTGGAGGCAAAGGAACAACTCGGCGATTTCGTACAGATCATTCTGGATGGGGGTCGGGCTCGTATAGGAAGACCGTCCACGGTCGTGGATGTGACCGCATCCGTAACGAGGATACTCCGCGAGGGACCGGTAAGTAGATCCAGCATTTTGCGGATTTGGCAGAAATGCGATTCCGCCCCAACGGCACCTTAGAGTTCCTGTAAGTCAGATGGAATCCAGTATCATTTCCTCACCGCCAGTAGGGCCATGGCCTCGATGATGAGATCAGCCACGGCTTGCCTCCTAGACCCTCTCTCGAGGGTGGTGGCTGAGTTGGGAATGTTAAATTGCCTTACTAAGTGGCCAAGCTTCTCCTCAGTTATTGCCATAACGGTATCATCCATTTCCCCAACTCGACGGTCCAGATCTCGGATGAAACACTCGACCTTGACCTCATCATCGCCAATGACCAGCACAGCAACCTTCGATGTAGTTCCCTTAACGCCGATAATCTCAATCGCTCTGGATATCTGATCCTGAGTCGATGCGTAGAGGAGGGCTTCGGTCCCGATACTTTTCGAGATGTTCTCCTTGTTCGAGAAGGCCCTTAAAGCGTTCAGCCCGGCAAAGAATAAATGCCTCCAGGTGGCGACGCTGCTTGCATCGAAGAATTGGATTTCGAGGCCTTTGATCTCGGTTCTGAGCAGATCGTCAACACGTGGTAGGTTTATATTTTTGAAACCAGCGACACCGATGTGCTTGCGAAACTCCTCTACGAAGGTGATCTGCATGATCTGCCCAGCGCTTCCTTTACCTTTCCCTTCGAGAAACCAAGTCTCAAAAGCTCTTCTTCCACCTTCCTAGCGTTCTTACCCTCATTTCTCAGATCCGAGGCCTTCTTTTTTATCGTCTCCATAACTTCCCATGGGTAAACTATCCATGCACGAGTGACCTCCGCGTAAAAGTCGGGTTTGAAGACAGATCCCGGCTTATAGTGGAGGGTCGCCACCTTGAGTTGGGATGGTCTCCTCTCGAGAACGTTCTTCTTCGCCTCTTGGAGTGAGTGACCCGTATCAGCAACATCGTCGACGATTAACACCCTTGCCCCTTTTACGTTTATGTTCAGTGGAATCACTATAACGGGTCTGTCTCCGGTCTCCTCAGGCCCCTTATAATATTCGATTTGCAAACTCGCCAACCGGCTAATTCCAAGTAGATCGCAGAGAACTCTCCCGGGTGGAAATCCTCCGCGACTTATGGCGATAATGATGTCGGGACGATACCCCGCCTGTGCGATCTTACGGGCAACGCTCTCACATAGCTTCTGGATATCCTCCCAGCCCAAATGGAGATATTTCATTACGGATTCACCGTTTTTCCTAACCTCCATGGAAGATTGGAATGATGGTCACATCGTCTCCATCTTTGAGTTCGGTTTCTGAACCATCGAGGACGCTCGCCTCCCGCTCGTTGACCATGATCAAGCAATTCGTTCTTGGGTCCTTGGTAACCGAGTCCAGCAGAGCCTCCCCAAAGTGGCTACCGAGCGAGTCGACTAGCCTTTGACAAAGCCCCGATATCGTTCCCCTTTCATCTAGCTCTACGGTAACGATGTCCTTGTTGGCGATGGATGCCAAGTGCCCAACGAGCCTCACACGGACCCTCATGAGCCAGCGGCCTCCTTAAGGATGAGCTTGATCATCCGATCTGTCGCGGTAATTATTCCCTCTGCCTTACCCATCACGTTCACACCCTCGAGCGGGGCGGGGGTTGCCAGAGAGGAGAGTGTGCTCTCGATGCCTACTAGGAAATGAAGTATCGGATCACCCACTTTGGCCGGGTGCCCCAGATAGCTTCGGATGATGGGGTCTATGAGAGACGGATCCCCTAGGCCGTAGTATATTGCGGTCTGGGCCTTTTTTATAGCCGATGCGATGAGGGGGAGAGAGGCGACTCCCTTTCTTTCTCTAGCTTCCATCATGTTAACTTTGGCTTCCCTCAGGCAACGGAGGGCCCAAGACTTCCTGTAGGAGTCGATGAAGCTCAATTCGATGTGTCCTCTCTAATGGTTACTCCTTCATCTAAAACTTCACTGAAGTCTTTCCTCCAAGAAACGTGTTACTTCCCCCAATGTTGGAGCACCAGTGGTGCCACCGGGTTTCGTTACCGTCAGAGCGGCCACGGCATTAGCGAATCTTGCCGTCTCTCTTAGATCCCAGTCTTTGAGTAGACCATAAACGAAGCCAGAGTTGAAGGCGTCCCCTGCACCCGTGGTATCCAATACGGGAACCTTGAATCCCGGGGATCTGAATTCCTCACCTCCCGACGTTCTAACAAGGCAGCCCCTCGGTCCAAGTTTAATCACCACGGTTCCAGGACCATCCTCAACGAGCTTGCTCGCGGCGGCTATCGGCGTACTAGCTCCCGTGATGTGTCGGGCCTCTTCCTCATTCGGCAGGAAGAGGTCTGTGTACCTCAGGATCCCGTCCACCCTCCATCTTCCGCTAGGGTCCCAAGATACATCAAAGGTCGTTGTGAGCCCCTTATTTTTCGCTGACCTCATGATCTCTAGCGTCGGTTCTCCCACCAGCATGGGTACCAGGTTATAGGCACAGAGATGGAGAAGCTTGTGGCGGGCGATGAATCGGGCGTCCACGTCACCTTTGCCGAACTTCGCATTTGCACCGTAGTCGTGTATGAACAGCCTCTCCCCCTTGGGATTCGAGATGGCGAGGGTAACCGACGTGTTAGCCCCGGGGTCGATTTTCACTCGGGATGTGTCAACGCCGATCTTCTTTAGATTTTCAAGTAGGAAGGAGCCAAGGATGTCGTTGCCTACGCCACCGAGCAAGCTAGCTCTCACACCTAGCCTAGCGAGACATGATGCGAAAATAGCCGCATTTCCCCCCACCGTCAATGATATCGAGGGTGCCTCTATCAATTGCCCCCATTTAGGAATCCTTTTGGTCGACGGGGCGATTAAATCGGCGACAATGTTTCCCACGGTCACAACCTCGGTTGACGGCATCTCACATCCCACTTTCTCCAAGAATCTTTTAAACAAGCTAACTTATTCTAAACTAGATCGGATTGGCTCCTAAACTAGGCTTGGCGGCTATGCATAAGATGATAAAGAGAGTCGGAGGCGAGAAGGTCAGGGTTAGTGAAATGGCCGCGGGAGAGTTGAGGGAGATACTCGAACACATCGGAACCGAAATAGCGAAGGAGGCCATAGACTTTGCATTTCATGCTGGGCGAAGCACCGTGAAGGCGAGGGATATACAGATAGCTTATCCAAAGGTCATGGCGGTCATCGCCGAGAAAACGCGTAAATAAAAAATAGGACCAGATCAGATAATTTTTCTTGAAATGTCATCACTAGCTGGTAGACCTGTGCTCATCCTCAAGGAGGGTACCACACGCAGGAGGGGGGACGAGGCGAGAAGGACGAACATAATGGCAGCTACGGTGATTGCCGAGACGTTGAAGACGACGCTGGGCCCGAGGGGAATGGATAAGATGGTCATCGATAGCCTCGGTGATATCACGGTCACCAATGATGGAGCGACCATCCTCGATGAGATTGACGTACAGAATCCCGCCGCGAAGCTCATGGTCGAAGTGGCTAAAACCCAGGACAACGAAGTTGGAGATGGAACGACATCGGTTGTCGTCTTCGCCGGGGAGCTTCTGAAGAAGGCACGAGAGAGGCTGGATCAGGAAATTCATCCAAACACGATCGTCGACGGATATCGGAGGGCTGCCGAAGAAGCCCTGAGGGTCTTGGACAAGGTCGGCGAGAGGGTGAGCCTAAGCGATGAGAAGGCGCTAAGGAATTTGGCTTCGACCGCGATGCGGAGCAAAATCATCGGTCCTGCGAAGGATCTTTTTGCTGGCATCGCAGTAGATGCCGTCATGCAAATCGTGGAGGAATCCAACGGCAGGCACTTCGCCGACATTGACAACGTCCTGATCCAGAAGAAGGAGGGGAAAAGTATGATGGGCACCAAGCTAGTCAAGGGGATTATCATCGATAAGGAGGTTGTTCACGCCGGAATGGCAAAGAGATTGGAGAAGGCGAAGATCGCCCTCCTTGATACCGCTCTGGAAGTGAAGAAGACCGAGATGGATGCCACAATACGGATCCGAAAGGCTGAACAGATGAAGGCGTTCCTGGATCAAGAAACCGAGATGCTGAAGGATATGGTGAGTAAAATCAAGAAGGTTGGTGCAAATGCCGTTTTCTGCCAGAAGGGGATCGATGATCTGGCACAGCACTTCCTGGCGAAGGAGGGAATACTAGCAGTCCGCAGGGTTAAGAAGTCCGATATGGAGAAGCTGGCGAGGGCAACCAAGGGACGGATCATCACCAACCTCGACGACTTCAAATCCGGTGATCTGGGACGTGCCGATCTCGTTGAGGAGAGAAAAGTCGGGAAGGACAAGATGGTGTTCGTGGAGGGGTGTACGAATCCAAAATCTGTTAGCATCCTTATTCAGGCCGGTATCGAAAGAGCTGTGGACGAGGCGGAGAGGGCTATTCACGACGCCCTGTCTGTGGTGGCAGACGTCGTGGAGGACAACAGGATAGTCCCGGGGGCGGGGGCCATAGAGGCAGAGATCGCGAAGGACATCCGAAAATACGCGGAGGGGGTGAGGGGTAAAGAGGCGCTGGCCGTGAGGGATTTCGCCGAAGCATTGGAAGTGATACCAACAACACTCGCCGAGAATGGTGGCCTCGATCCCGTTGACGCGATCGTTTCACTGAGACCAGCACACGAGGAGGGAAAGGTTAACATGGGGATCAACGTAGACGGGGGCCTCATGGACGCCAAAAAGGAGGGGGTAATTGAGCCCCTGCGGGTGAAGGAACAGATCATCAAATCATCAGTTGAGGCTGCCACGATGATCCTACGGATAGATGATGTGATCGCTGCCAGTGCCAAGGAGGAAGTGCCACCATCACCTGAAGGGGAAGAAGGGTACGGAGAGTACTAGGTCGAGATTCTGAGTTTAAAAGATTAATGCGGTAGACCAGCTGGGCTCTGATCAATCGCCATAGTTAGAAAAGCCCAAATAGCATAAGTGCCCCGGGCGGGATTTGAACCCGCGATCTTAGGCTCGAGAGGCCTAGATGCTTGACCGGACTACACCACCGGGGCTGAACTCAACCTTCCGTTACAGAAGCTCGTATCTGTTAAAATCTTAGTGTCACTGTCTGATCCAAGTGGCCATGCGATCTACGCAACTGCCCTATGTCAGTCTCGCACTCCGCATCTTTTTGGCAAGATCGTTATCTGAGATAGAATTTACCTGGAGGTCGCAGGCTGAATCCACGTAAATAAGGAAGGAACTATTGATAGAGGGGAAATCAGCCAAGGCGTAGCCTGGCTTCAAATAATGAAGGAATGCACTCTGGGAGTCACTGAGCCTCATAGCTCCCTGAAGGATTCGTTGATCCTCCTCGACCTTCATCCTGTGGGAAATTCTGGTGGCCGCATTCTTTAATACCTCACTCGAAATCTGACTCGGGAACTGGGTCACAGTTATGATGCACTCGCCAAATTTCCTCAATTCGCTGATTATCCTCTCACCGATGGAAAGAGGATCGTCTGGGCGTCTGGGAGGTATGAGGTTTCTCGCCTCTTCGATCAGTGTTATGTGATTGCAAGAACTCGGTCTCGTGGTTCTATGATCGTAGATGAGTTTTAGAAGGATCGAGACGAAAATCTTTCTTATTCTTTGCTCCTTGAAATGCCCAAGTTCTATGGACACTAGCTTCTCTAAGAGGGTGCCTAGATCGATTGTGGAAGGACCATTCAGTGCCTTGCCAGCCTGACCCTTGGTTAGCGGCTTGAGTCTTCTATTCAAAGCGAGTTTGGTTTCGTGATCGTATTTGGAACTAATCGGCATTTTCCTGATCTCTGAGAGAATCGTCGAGATCGTCGGTTGTGATGGTGCATGCACATGTTTGTAGGCCAGCGTGGTCGCCTCCATAAACATGAAGCTCTGCGGCTCGGTGAAGTTGAATACGTCGGCAAAGATGTCCGTGACGAGGCTGATGTGTTCGTTTAGGTCCTCCGTGAACGATGAGTCGAAGGGGTTGATGGTTAAAGGGGATATGTTTCTACCTGGCGTGAAAACCAATCCTCCTCTGGATAGGATAGGGCTCCGGTACTCATTGTGCCAGTCAAATATCAACGTCTTCATACCGAACTCCAACGCTCTTGTAACGATCGTGCCGGCTGTGGTCGATTTACCCGAGCCAGTCATACCGAAAATCGCGATGTGAGCTGGAAAATTGTGTACGTCTAGATTGATCCTGTAAAGCTTTCTCCCGTAGGCTGCTACCCATCCAAGGAATGGTCCATAACCGAGAACCTTTTCCGGATCGGGTAGATCGAAGGCTGGTTCCATCGGCTCCCCCAATGAGCTGGGAGTGGGAACGATGGCCGGTAGAAGTGACGCAACTTCAGGTACGACGAGGGCGGCACCATGGTCTATCTCTCCGGTTCGAAACGAATTGAGTACATCCACCAGCTCTGCTCCCTCCAACCTCTTGGCTTCCATCCCAGGAAAAGCCGTCGATATCGAGGCTTGAATGCTTCTCACATTCGTTTCTAGCTTATCCAATGAAAATGGGTCTTCGACGGCTATGGATGTCGAGAGGATTACATCCGTTTTCAGGAAGCCAGGTTTTTCATCCACCTTAAGCTCGTTGTCTTTTTCCTCACCAACCTTGGAGAGGGGTGCCTTTCCCCTCTCTGATCGGAGGTCATCATGCGCCATCCCGAAGGAAATGGGTTGGAGACAGACGGAATAGGTCACGGGTAAGCCACACTTCTGGAGCCCGGAGATGAAGTCACGGAGCCTTAGAAACAGATTTTGGTACTGGGAAAGACTCGCCATGCTCCCGACACCGGCCTCAGGTGTGTGTGGTCTCCCCAAGAGACGTATGATCGCGAAATAGTATGATGTCGATCTCGTATGAACAGCAATGGTATTCCCGTTAACTAGGTCAATGGAACCTATTCCCAGTATGTTCAAAAGGTCCGCATCGCCTCTCACCCTAAGTTTGAACCACACTCCCCTCAAGATTTTGAGGGGGTCTGCCACGAGCATCAGCGCCATGTATAGTAGTATCATAGCTCCGGCGAGCGTGAGAAGCCAGTAACTGCGGATCCTAGTTTGGTTATGTCGGAAGATAGCCGTGAAGGTGAGAAGTATCGAGATGATTACGGGAAAGAATTCCTTTATCCTCTCGTAGAGAATCTCGGTTTTCAGTGAAGCCATCCGAAGTAATCACTAAAAACCTTAGTGATACTCCTCCACACCTCGCCTAATGATGTGCCCAGCTGACCAGTCATCTTCGAGGCCAGAGCAAAAATCCCCGCCGCTATGCACAGCGAGATTCCAATCAATAAAGCCTCCTCCAACAGCTGTGATGCGGTTAAGTCACGACGAAACCTTGCTAGGAGCTTGATCATGCTTTCACCGTCTCTTTGAGTCACTCTATTTAAGGACCAATTAGAAAACGGTCCGGAATAAAGCCAGAGAGCAGAGAAGGGTTACAACATAGGTTATTGAGGATAGCAAGACGTTCGAGAGGGCCTTTCTAGCCGCCACGGTTCTCCCAGCGTAGTAAGAGGCGATAACCGACGAGAGGAAAAGGAAGATCGCGACGCTCCAGTTTGCTTCATATGGATATCGGATGCCGAAGGTCAACATCCTCAGCAGCGGTGAGAGAGAAGCGATAAACGCTGAAGCCGCAGTACAAGCCAAAGTGATCACTCTCACTCTGAAACCGAATGATTCTAACATCCTCTTCATCTCCTCTTGAAGTTCACGGTTTTGCCTTAGCATTCTCACAAAATGTGCGATGTTGTAGCCTGCACTCCTCGCATCCCTCATGCAGAAATGCTCGACGACCTTGAGCGCGATAGAGGACCCCTCTTCGCTCAGGTGGTGTGCTAAACGTTGGAAGGTCTTCTCAAGGGGCTCCCCATTAACCAATCGGGAATGGGCCTTCTGTAATTTGTCGCTCAATAGTCCGTCGTACCTACGTGTCGCGACCTGAAACGACATCTCCGGGCTGTATCCCTTTTTCAACTCATCGGCAAAGAGCATCAAGAAGGATTCCAGTTCTCCCTGCTGACTCATCCTAGTAGCTTCACGTTGACCCGAAGTAAACTGCCATAGAGTGCGTCAGCGATCAATGTGAAGATGGGGACGATGAGTACTAGCTCTTGACCCCATGCTGTTAGGTCTACCGCTGACATGAGGAATATGAAGATGATCGGGGAGAAGTGAGTAAATGCTAGCAAAACAGCGACCCGATCCTCCAGCTGGCTGAGAAACTTCTTAAAAAAACCCTGAACCTTGTGGCTCGTGGATTCGATCGTGCCGATCGCCGCCGAATTATCCATTCTCTTTGCTAGTAGGATCTCCTTACAGCCATTTCTGAGAACCTCCGAAGGTTGTCGTTTGAGGTATATCTGGACTAGCCCATAGGGGTCTTCCCCATTAAGAGATCGTTTCAGAATATGTAGAAGGGGCTTAGATACATAGGGATAGCCTCCCGTTCCAACCGTTAACAGGACATCCTCGATGGACCCACCGCTTGACAGTACGAAGTACACCTCGTGTAGGATGGCTGGGACATATGTCGTTATCGTAAGACGTTCTCCTTCCAGTCTGTTTGGTAGATGGTTGAGGATGCGTAGAAACACGATCGTAGACACAGCGACCGATACGGTGACTGTGAGCCAGAGGTGAAGGATGGACCGATGGGCCAGCGAAGATAACAGCGTCAGCACCACCAAAAAGACCAGGGTAGAAGCCCAAGACGAACAAGAGATCACCGATTCCGGTTTGACTCTATAGTACTTCGCGGCTTTCACTAGCCTCTTGACCCGAAGTCTTTTGCCGATCGGTAACGGAACCGGTAGGTCGTCGAAGAATTCGCGTATCACTTTGAAGGGTCTAGATTCAGATACGCTTCCTGACCTCCTCAACAATTTGTGGCCATGAATGGCATCCGAGGCCCCCCCTCCTGATTCTCTCTAGGCAGATAAAACGGAAGATTCTAGCATTTTGTCTGACGGAGAATTTTCTCCTCTGAGAAAGAAGACTAAAGATGTCGACGTAGGCCGAAAATTCCTCTTTGAATATACTATTTGTCAACGATTCGGTCCTACTGATCTTTCGAACCACGGGCGATTCGAGGAGTTCACAGGCTCTTTCGAGACGTGCCCCTTCCGGATCCCAATCAAAAATATCGCGAATCACTATCGTGCTCTCGTCTAGCGCTACCCTCCCCCTGCTCACGGGTTCCTCGATCTCACTTATTCGTACCACTCTTCTCTTCTGAGGGCCCGCACCGAGTGTTCTGCTCATACAGACGATGACATCCAAGTCATGTATACAGTTGATCGGGACCCTGTGGTGGAGGACCCATCTCCTTATCGCTTGTTCGGGAGAAGGGGCGTGGCAGGTCTCTAACCCTTTCAAGCCGCTCGACAGGGCGTGAAACATGGCTCTGCTATGTGCCGCGGTCTGGACCTCACCCAGATAGATGTAGTCGGGAGCACGATGTAAGAGTTTGATGATCTCCCTCTCCTTTTCCTCCCCGGTCCGAGCGGATTCGATCGGTGCTACCTTGAATCTGACCTGATGAAATCCGAGGGTGGATTGGTTGATGCTCTCAACAACATCCTCGATTGTTAGCTTTCTCCAGTGGGGTAGAGTTGTGATATCTAATGCGTTTATTAACGTTGTTTTCCCGGCACTGGGCTCTCCGATTACGCAAATATTCTGCCTTCTCACCAAGCAGTAGTATAGGTAGGCGGACGCTTCAACCGATATTGTGCCGTTCGATATCAGCTCCGGGAGTGTGAAATGACGGGTGCGGAGCTTCCGAATATCCATGTGAGGCCCATCGTATGCCAGGGGAGGGATATCCACCGAAAAACGAGCCTGAAACCTCGTGGACAGCATCTCGGTTTTGATGGAGGGTGAAGTGGAGTCCAAAGGGAAGCCGCTTTCGCTGCATATCCTGGTCTTGATGGCCGATATTTCTTTTGGTGAAAGTATCACATCCGTCCTGCATCTACCCCACTTTCTATGATCCAGGTAGATTGCCTCCCCAGGTCGGTCTTGGAAGATCTCCTCAACATTCTCGTCTAGCAGAAAAGGAAAGATCGGCTCTAGGCCCAGCGACTTGAAAGCGGCGATCTGTGCCACCGCGTTGGCTTCGGCGGGCAAAAGTTTTTCGTGAATGAGGGATAGGGCGAAGTTTAACCTGGTGGTTACCAGATCTTCGAATTTTGGGATACTTTCTAGTGGTTGGGATAGACAACTTTTTCTTATGGACTCCTCGGTCTCTGAGATTGTAGCCTCTGATTCTGGCTTAACCCTAGGCTTTGCCTCGTAATGAAACTCTGGAGAGGTTTCCTCTTTGGTTTTGACAAGGATATCGTACGGACCAACCTGGTACCTCTCGAGTAGTTTATCGTGACGATTCATGCTCGTCCCTTTCGATGATTAGGGGCAAGTATAGACCTATAGCATCGATGAGACCATCGATTCTAGCCTCCAAAACTCTGATCCTTTCCGAAATGAGATCGAGACGTGCCTTCGTTCCTTCGTAGCTCTTCAGTCCGTCGATCGGCTGCCGAGTTTCCTGCTGATCGACCCCCAACTCAGAGGGGTTCTGCGCTCTGTACTTCGTTGGGGTCCTGCTCTGATGCATTATTCTCGCGAGATCTCTGACGAACTTTCTGACAAACACCGAAGGGATCTCCTTTCTATAACTCGAGATTCTATTCTGCTAACGATGAGGGAAAACGTTTCAGCTCTAATCAACCTCTTTCCGATCAGGATGTGCAGAAAGGAGGTCTTCCCTTTGAGAGAATCCACCTCTCGGTGCAAGAGGATCACCTTCTCCTCCATCGATCGAAGTTTGTCCCTTATGGCATCAAACGCGATTTTGAGATCCTTTACCTCCTCATAGACTGCGTTTTCTCCCTTCAAACCACAGAGACTTTCGCGCTCAACTTAAAAGCACCTAAACGAATCGTCTGAGAAGCTCGATCCAATGCTCGCGGATGGTATACTCTGCCACTCCGCATGCTCGGGCAACCAATTTCTGGGTAAGCGTGGGGGTATCCCGGTCCTCTTTCGCCAATCTCTTATTTGCAGCGTAAACTGTGGAGGCAGCCAAAGCGTAGGGGTCTCGGCCGCCTCTACTGGCGTTGTGGAGACTTCTCAAGATACTCAAGCTTGTGGTGAGGAGCCTCTCTTCGTACCCCTTTCGAATGTTCATTCCCAAGCTGGTTTGGGCGAAGGAGATGACGTTGTTCACCACCTTGGAGAGGTAGGTTTCGCTCTTCTGAGTTCTCAGTTTCACGCCGAGGTTGTCACAGAATAGCCCGGCCCTTATGATCTTCTTCATTGAGGCTTTGCATCCGACTTTTTCGAAGGAAAATACCACATCTCGTAGTGAGGGGGGATTTATCATCGCCGAGTCACGGACAGCCTTGAGCAAGCATATTAGGAGAATCGAGGCGTTGGAAGGACGATCCCCACCCTCCGTCTTTCTAAGTCGCTTGTACCAGCATGCGGCGCTATCCCTGACTGCGGCAGGTATTCTGAGGAGTTCCGATATGTGATTCAGCAGGCATAGAGTTCGATAGTCGGTCTCATGCCCGTGAAATCTGAATCTTTTGTTGTATAAAAAGCGCAGCCTTCGGTAGCGATGGTG
>JBHIEI010000024.1:0-17826 GCA_046760555.1 Bathyarchaeia archaeon | reverse complement strand
GGTTCAGATCGTTTGCGCGTGTCCGGATCACAAAAAGTGACGAGGGATACGTTGCGGATCCCGTCAGGGTCACAGGATCCGGCATACTGTCATCGATGAGTAAAGCCAACGGTTTGGTTATGGTACCCGAGGACAAAGGTGGATTAGAAGAGGGCGAACTCGTCGATGTTTACCTCTTCACTCCGTTCGAGGTGGGCGATGAGTAGATCAAGCAAGCTGTTCCACAAACTCGTTTCGTTTGATGAGGCGAAGAGGAAGTTCATGAATTCATTCACGCCCACCCAAGGGATCGAGGAGGCCGCTCTCCCCGAGGTCCATGGAAGGATATCAGCTGAAGATATCCGATCTCCAGTAGACATCCCGCCATTCGATAAATCCACAATGGACGGCTTTGCGCTAAAGGCTGAGGACACCTTTGGAGCTACTGAGGATGCACCAGTTCGCCTCAAGCTCGTGGGATCGGTCAAAGTGGGAGAGAGATCATCACTGAAAATCCGAAACGGTGAATGCGCGGCAGTTCCGACCGGAGCACCCATTCCCTATGGTGCGAATGCTTGCCTCATACTAGAGAATACTACTGCATCTGATAGATCGGTTTATGTCTACAAATCGGTAACCCCCGGGGAAAATATCATGTACAGAGGTAACGATGTGAGGAAGGGCGATCTTCTCATTAGGAAGGGCGATCGTATCACCCCTCAAGAAATTGGCCTACTGGCTTCTGTGGGACTTGATCGAGTTTCCGTTATCAAGAAGCCCCGCGTCGCGATAGTGTCGACTGGTAATGAGCTAGTCTCTCCTGGTGATAAGCTTAAGAGCGGATGTGTCTACGATGTCAATGCCTACACCTTGTTTGCCTCAGTAATAGTCTGTGGTGGAGAACCAACCCACCTCGGGATCTTTCCTGACGAGATCTCTGCAATCCAAGGAGCGATCGAGGAGGGCGTCGAGAACTATGATATTGTTTTGGTTAGTGGAGGTACATCCGTGGGTGCCGAAGACATCATGAGGAAGGCTATTGAGGAGATACAAGATTCGAGAATCATCCTTCATGGGATCGCCGTGAGACCGGGGAAGCCGACTATTCTCGCCGTCGTAGGGAATAAACCTATCTTTTGCCTTCCTGGAAATCCCACTTCCGCCCTTGTGACATTCAGCGTGTTTGTTGACCCAATAATTAGGGCAATGAGTGGTGTTCAGAGTGAAGGGGTGCGTCGCCTCGCAGCATCATTATCAGAAAAGGTCTTTTCATTGGGAGGAAGACATACATTCCTCACGGTGACCCTTTCTAAGGCTCCAGACGGCACGCTAGTTGCTCACCCGATACCTAGGGGCTCTGGAGCGGTTACCACTTTCGCTCTAGCAGATGGCTTTGTGGAAGTTACCCCTGACATCGAACTATTGGAAAAAGGTGAAAAGGTGACCGTGACATTGTTTGGTGATCGCCCTGATCTATGATCCATATAAACGACCACTAAATAGCATCAGAATCTCGTTAACGGATAGATGTGATCTTCGATGCTTTTTCTGCCATAGAGAGGGGCATCCCAACCCCTCAGCCGAGGAGATGACCACGGACGAGATCGTGACCGTTGCCGAGATTGCGGCTGGCTTCGGAATCTCAGATGTAAAACTGACTGGGGGGGAGCCCCTGCTACGCGACGATCTGGTTGAAATCATTCGAGGGTTATGCGCTATTCAGGGGATCGGTGAGGTCTCGATGACGACCTGTGGCATATCCCTCTCCAAGAGGGCGAAAGCACTAAAAGAAGCTGGGCTGAGCCGAGTCAACGTTAATCTCCCCACCCTGAAGAGGGAAACGTACAACAGAATAACCGGAGAAGATCTGCTGGACGAGGTCATCAAGGGGATCGAATCAGCAATCGAGGCGGGTTTGCAGCCCATAAAGTTGAACATGGTAATCCTTTCAGGAATCAACGACAACGAGGTCAAGGAAATGATCGATTTCGCCTCAAGGAGGGGTGTGATATTGCAGATTATAGAGCTCATACCGTCATTGGACTCCACGGAGCCCTATGAGAACTATCACAGAGATCTCTCCGACATCGAAGAATGGCTGCGAGGAGAGGCACTCAAGATCACCTCAAGGCGCCTGCAAGCCAGAAAGAGATACCTGTTAAAGAACGGGGCAGAGGTAGAGGTTGTAAAACCCATGCACAACACCGAGTTCTGTCTCCACTGTACAAGAATCAGGGTCACGGCGGATGGAAAGCTAAAGCCATGTCTGATGCAGGACGATAACCTCGTAGACCTGTTACCCCCTCTCAGGGGTGGAGCCACCAAGAAGGAATTAAGGGAGCTCTTTATGGAGGCTGTCGGACAAAGGAAACCCTTTTTCGGGGACCATCCACAAGATGCTTAGCTCTGGATACCCCGATCCAAAGCGAGGGTGAGCGAATAAGGAATTGGTTAATTTCATTTTGGCTCACATTACATTGTCACAGTGTTGAGATGACCTTAAAACGTGAGGAGGGATTACCTTGGTGATTTTTCAGCGGATTAGACCTCTTACTCTCGAAAGGTAGACCTGGAAGTTGCGAATAATAATACTCGGTTTCGGGTCTGTGGGCCAGGCCTTTGTCGAGATCCTACCTACGAGGCTCGACCTTCTGAGGAGAAACTACTTAGTCGAGCCAAAGGTAGTGGCGATTGCCGACAGCTCGGGGGCTGCCATAAATCCCGGAGGTCTCGATCTGGGTTTGGCGATAAAGACAAAGCGTCAGAAAGGTAAGATAGCTCTTTACCCAAAATTCGGTAGGTCGGATATATCGGGTGTCGAAGTTTTGGACCAAGTCGACGCTGATGTTGCTATCGAGGTAACCCCAACCAACGTCGTTGATGCTGAACCAGGATTATCACACATGCTGAAGGCAATCGAAATGGGGGATCATCTGGTCACATCAAACAAGGGACCTTTCGCGCTCGCATTTAGTAAAATCGTCGACGCCGCTGAGAAGCAAGGAGTTGAGCTGAGATACAACGGAACCGTAGGGGGAGCAACCCCGATAGTGAGCCTCGCCAAACGGTGCCTAGCTGGTAACAGGGTGTTGTCGGTTCGAGGTGTTCTCAACGCTACTACCAACTACATCTTGACAAGAATGACGAAAGAAGATCTGACGCTAGAGAGGGCATTAGCTTCAGCACAAAGCCTAGGCATCGCAGAAACAGATCCGACCTACGACATCGACGGGATCGATACCGCTTGTAAGATAGTCATTCTGGCCAACGCGATCATGAACAGGAAGGTGTCGTATCGAGACGTTGAGGAGATAACGGGCATATCCGGTATTAAAAGGGAGGAGGTCGAGGAGGCCAAAGAGAAGGGCTTTGCGATCAAGCTGATCGGCACCGTTGGCGATGAGGCGCTGCGTGTTCGACCCGAGCGCGTAGCATTCACAAGCCCCCTGTGCGTCGACGAAATGCTGAATTCGGTCATTCTGGAGACCGATCTGGCAAAAGAGATCACCATCATTGGAAGGGGGGCTGGGCCCACTGAGACGGCAAGCACGATCCTGAACGACCTCATAGATGTGATACGCACGGCCATGGTGAGGCGATGAGACTCGTCATGAAGTTCGGGGCATCGACCCTTAAGGACGGAGGTGGAATATCTCACGTCGCCAACCTGGTGAGGACAAGTGTAAACGAAGGAAATAATGTGGTGGTCGTTACCACGTCATTAGCTGGGGTTTCCGAGGATATTCTGGCCACCGCGGTGGCAGCGAAAGGTGGTAAGGGACAAGCCGTCGCGGATTTCGTCAGAGAACTGAAAGGCAAACTGAGAAGATACGCCCGCCAGGCGGTTTCAAGACCTTCCCTAAGGAAGTCAATCGGTTGGGAAGTCGAAGAATACTGTAACAAGATCGAGAGCCTGCTCTATAGCGTATTCCACACAAACGAGCTCACGGATCGAACGAAGGATCGATTGCTATCATTGGCTGAAAGGATGTCGACGAGCCTGGTTTCTGGGAGCCTAGAGAGCCTGGGTGTCATCACCACCCCACTCACGGGTCATGACGCCGGGGTTCTAACTGACAGTGCCTTTGGGCGTGCCCGACCTATAAAGAAACTGCTGAATGAAAGGGTGAAAAGGAGCTTACTTCCATTGATCGAGCGCGGAGTTACTGCCATCGTGGCAGGGAATGCCACCGCCGACGAGCATGGGAATCCAACGACACTCGGATTGGGGGGAGCGGACTACCTCGCCTCTATGATTGGCGCGGCGATATCGGCAGACGAGGTCTGTATATGGGTGGGTGTCGACGGGATCATGACGGCTGATCCTAATATCGTTCCCGGGGCGAAGACCCTCCCCGTCCTCTCCTACGCTGAAGCGGCAGAACTGGCATTCTCTGGAGTGAGGATTCTTCACCCCAGGACCATCGAGCCTGCCATGGAGAAGGGCATTCCAGTGATAGTTCGAAACGCCTTCAACTTAGAAAATCCAGGGACTAGGATCGTGAGAGAACCGGAACGTTACGAGGGGGTCGTCAAATCTGTATCTATCATCAAAGATGTTGCCATGATTGCCGTTGAGGGGGCATCGATGATCGGTCGTCCCGGGACCGCGGCGAGAACCTTTGGTGCATTAGCGAGGGAGGGTATCAACATTTTGATGATCTCACAAAGCTGCTCGGAGACCAACATATCCCTCATCATCCAAAGCAGTGACCTAACTAGAGCCCTAGCAGCTCTGAACGCCGAGTTTAGAGACGAGGAGCCGGTGAGGCGATTCTTCGTTCAGGATAACGTTTGCGTTGTTGCCGCGATCGGATCAGGTATGAGGGGAACACCTGGGATAGCCTCTCGCGTCTTCAATGCCGTTGCGAACAAAGGCATCAACGTCCTAATGGCGGCTCAAGGCTCGGATGAGCTCAACATATCGTTTGTTGTCATCGAGAACGACTCTGATGAATCCGTTAGGGCGATTCACGAAGAATTTGAGCTAGGCAGGGTTTCAGGATAAGGGGTCGTACCTAGCGGTAGGAGAAGCTATGGAGATCCTTTAGATTCGCTTGGCGTAGATCGCCCCAATCGCCCTGAATCCGTGCTTTTTGTAGAACCTGTCTAGTTGTTTCCGCCTTTCCCCCCATGGTACCATTCCAACTATAATCGTCCCCGTCCCCCTTGCCTTCAATCGATTGCAGATTTCCTGAAGCAGTCGTGAGCCGACTCCGTGACCCTGATGGTTTGGATCCACTGCCAATAGATACACGTACCCAATCCTTAGCCCAACAGTGGCTATAGTGGCACCGACGACCCTCCCATCTTCCTCAGCCACGATGAACAGGTCAGGCCCTTCTTTTATCCTTTTGTCGAATTCCCACCTTGTAATAACTTGGGGGATCTCCGCTCTAGCGCACACCCCTTTAACGCTGTCGTAGTCTGTTGGCTCACATTCTCTGATCACGAACCGTTCTTGCCCTTCCCCGGGCCTGTCAGAACCTCGCACTATGACTCTGAAAACAATTGAAGTATATCAAAGTATAGCGGACTATCTACACTCCTATCATCGAAGCGGAATCGAGGACAGACAATTTTAAAAACAAAATTTGGCTCTTTTGAGTTGACAGCCATGCCTAGAAGAATCGCCACTACGGCGACGATGGGAAGCTCCTTTTATACCTATTACTAAATATCGACCCTCGTTTTTGGTCGCTTCGGAGGTTTTTGGTTGGGGCACAAAATCGACACCAAGAGGCTTGTCGTCAAGTTCGGTGGCAAGAGCCTAGACAATGGTGAACTCATTCGTAATGCCGCGAGAACAATCGCGAGTGAAACCGAAAGAGGAAGGCAGATTGTGGTTGTTGTCTCGGCGATGGGGGAGATGACCGATTACCTCATCCACCAGGTTAGGTTTGCTTCAAACAGCGGTGCATCGCCCGAGGAGATCGATGACATTCTATCTATGGGCGAGAGGACAAGCGCGAGAATCTTTACCTCCGCCCTACACGGGATAAATATTAACGCACGATATTTCGATCCCACCGATGAGGAATGGCCCATCATCACTGACGAAAACTTCACCAATGCAAATCCGTTTAAGGGCGAATGCTCCAGAAGAGTGGAGGAGTTTATCCTTCCCCTGTTGGAAAAGGGAATCGTTCCTGTCATACCCGGTTTTGTTGGGCGTAGCAAGAGAGGAAAAATCACGACTCTTGGGAGAGGTGGAAGCGACGCAACGGCTTTCATATTATCTCATGCCCTGGATGCAAATGAGACGATACTGGTCACTAACGTTGACGGCGTAATGACCGCTGATCCTAAACTCATCGAAAACCCCCGTCTGATCGGTCAAATGACAGTAAAGGAATTGGTGGGCTTGGCAAACTCCGGCAAGAAATTCATTCATGGAAAGGCGCTCCGCTATAAGGACGAATCGGTACCCGTGAAGATAACCAATTATACTTCAGGGAGGCTGGACAATCCTGGGACGGTGGTAAAGGGATCCTTCCCTGCCCTCGAGGTGGAGCTGGTGAGAAAAGAACCAACTGCCGCCATAACCTTCGTTGGAAGGTCGATGATGAAGTCACCTGAGGTGCTCATCGAGATCACCAAAAAGATTAAGGAACGAGGAGCCTCCATCCTTGGCTTATCTGCCGACAAGGACTCGATGACCGCTCACCTGGGGTCGATAGACAAAGGGCTTCTACAAAGCTTGCACAAGACAATTCTGAATCGCGATGAGGCACTGGCCATGGCCGTCAGGGAGAAACTTGCATTCATCTGCGTTCGAGGAGTCGGCTTAGAGGAGATGCCCGGGATTATCGGTCAGATAGGAGCTCCACTTCGCGAGCACAACATCAACATTTTTGACATGTTCACCATCACATCGAGCATCATGCTATTCGTCAACTGGGAAGACCGACAGAAGACAATGGAACTAATAAGAAAATCGCTTAGGGAATAGCCTTGATAAAGGCAGCGGTCCTCGGAGCAACCGGTCTTGTAGGGCAGAGATTCGCCCAATTTCTCGATGGTCATCCATGGTTCAGATTGACGAGCGTTGCAGCTGCTCCCGAACTGGTTGGAAAGCCCTACTCCGAAGCCACCCACTGGCAGATCGGCAGCAAGATCCCCAAGGATGTTAGCGAATTAGAGCTAGTCCTAGCGACTCCGAAGGACGTGGGTGATGTCGATGTGGTCTTCTCTGCCCTACCCCCAGGACCAGCTGGTAAGATCGAGACGGATTTTGCTAAAGCTGGTTTCGTCGTCTTGAGCAACGCCAGTTCCCACCGAATGGATCCCGATGTTCCTATACTCAACCCAGAGGTGAATGCGGATCACGTTGCGCTAATTGACCGACAGCGTCGGGAGAGAAAGTGGGATGGAGCCATAGTCACCAATCCGAACTGCACGGCCGCTATCCTCACTCTTTCCCTACGACCCGTCCAGCTGGCCTATGGGATCGAGAGGGTGATCGTCTCAACCATGCAGGCGGTCTCTGGGGCGGGCTACCCAGGTGTCGCTTCACTGGACATAGTCGACAATGTTATCCCGTACATAGAGAGGGAGGAGGATAAGGTCAGAGATGAGACACGGAAGATTCTGGGGTCGCTCGAAAAGCCGTCAGGAATAAGCATATCCGCGAGCTGTCATCGGGTTCCAACGATAGATGGACACATGGAAGCCGTCTTCGTGGGTCTGAAAAAGGAGGCTGAACCCGAAGACATTGCGAAGATCATGAAGGGTTTCACCGGAAAGCCGCAGCAACTGAAACTGCCCACAGCTCCCCCGCAACCCGTCGTGGTTCGGGAGGAAAGGGATAGACCTCAGACGCGCTTAGATCGTATGGTGGGAAGGGGAATGTCGGTGGTTGTGGGAAGGATAAGAAAAGACGAGTTGATGGATGGGGTGAAGTACGTAGTCGTAGGGCATAATACCATAAGGGGAGCAGCCGGATGCAGTGTGCTGAACGCCGAGCTCCTGAAGACTGAGGGTTACCTGTGAGATAATGACGAGTATGGGGAAAGCCAGAAGGCTCAGGCGAATCTTCCGAGGGGATGACCGAACGGTAATCGTACCCATGGACCACGGGGTTTCACTTGGACCCATCCCTGGTCTCGTCGACATGCAAGAAATCGTAAACAAACTGCTAGAAGGAGGGGTGGACGCAATGGTTCTGCACAAAGGCATCGCATCCCATGTCGATACCCAGGGCGCCGGGCTCATAGTTCACGTATCAGCGAGCACCAAGCTTTCCCCCTCCCCCAATTGGAAGGTGAGGGTTTGCTCTCTCGAAGAGGCACTGAGGTTGGGTGCCGATGCTGTGTCGGTACACGTGAACATCGGTTCTGAGGACGAGGCCAAGATGCTCGTGGATATGGGAAATGTGGCCGACGCCTGCGATGCCATGGGAGTCCCTCTGCTGGCCATGATGTATCCACGAGGACGCAAGATAAAGAGCGAGCACGATCCCGAAGCCGTTGCCCATGTGGCCAGGCTGGGAGCGGAACTCGGCGCCGATATCGTCAAAACGAACTACACCGGTGATGTCGAAACCTTTAAGGCCGTGGTCGGTGGGTGCCCGGTTCCCGTGATCATCGCCGGGGGTCCGAGGGTGGAGTCCGTGAGGGATGTATTCCAAATGGTGTACGACTCGTTGCAGGCGGGTGGAAAGGGCGTCTCCATAGGTAGAAATGTTTTCCAGCACGAGAACCCCACCTCAATGGTCAAAGCGATGGTAGCAATCGTTCATGGCGGCGCCTCTGTTGGTGATGCCATGAAACTGTTGGCGAAGGCACGATGAGGGAGCTTTGGCTTAAGCTTCGGGAAGACCTTCCGCTTACGTTGAAAGATAAGCTGTTGGCTGCCGCAATGAACTCCACAGTGGTCTTGGCGGGAGGAAGCGATATCACACTCGCTCGAAAGATCGGGATTAAAACCATTGTATCAATCAAAGGCGGTGACATGGAATTGCTACCGATCACAGAGCGCAAGAAGATAAAACAGAGGATTCAAGAGGGAGCTAGAGTGGCAGTTCACGCCCCGATAAGGAACCCCGAGGATATTGGGGCTGCTGTCTCGATCGCCACTCTCCAACCCGAATACATCATCGTATCGTGTTCTGACTGGAAGGTTATACCGCTGGAAAATCTCGTTGCCGAGCTACACGGAAAGTGTAGACTTCTGGCAGAGGTTGCCGATCCCGAAGAGGCACGATTAGCCCTTGAGGCACTCGAACTCGGCGTTGATGGCATCGTACTCGAGAGCCAAGACCCTCAACAACTGAAGCAGACGCGCATGATCATGAAGCAAGTGAAAACGAGGATGGAAGAAAGGGAAAAGGCGCCTAGAGTTATTCTGGACACCGCCACGGTAGTGAAAACCAAACCCGTTGAAATTGGTGCCAGGGTTTGCATAGACACCTGCGATCTCATGAAACAGGGAGAAGGGGTGCTAGTTGGCAGCCAATCGAGCGGCCTATTTCTGGTTCAGGCCGAGGTAGAAGAGAGTAAGCTATCCGCGCCAAGACCGTTTAGGGTAAACGCTGGACCCGTTTCGTCTTACATCCTCATTCCCGATGGTAAGACGAAGTACCTCTCCGAGGTGGTGGCTGGGTCCGATGTCCTGATCGTCGATCGAGAAGGTCGAACGAGAAGGGCTGTAGTCGGAAGGGCGAAGATCGAATGGAGACCCTTGGTACTTGTAGAGGCGGAGGCTGAGGATAAGCTCCTCAAGATTCTTCTGCAGAACGCCGAGACCGTTCGGCTGGTGACGCCAGATGGATCGAATGCTGTCACCGAGTTGAAACCTAAAGACAGGGTCTTAGTACGACTAGAAACCGGCGGAAGACACTTTGGCAAGTCAGTTGAGGAGGAGTCTGTGCTCGAATGTTGAAACCCAAGATCTGTGCAGCCATAACGGCTGAAACCATCGATGGATCCATTAAGATGGGGCAGAAAGCCGAGCAGGATGGGGCGGACCTTCTGGAGCTACGAGCTGATTATCTGAAGGAGCGCGAAAATCTCCAAGATTTCTTGGGATCCAGCAGTTTGCCAGCGATTCTCACCGTCAGGAGGCCAGAAGAGGGTGGTGTTTTTGAGGGAAACGAAGATGAAAGAATCGCTGCTCTTCTAAAATGGTCGGGAGAGGGCTTTGAGTACGTGGATGTCGAGCTCAGCACCCTTGGGTTTTCAAGCTTAATCGACGATCTCAGGAGGACCGGTGTTAAGGCGATCGTATCCCATCACGATATGCGTTCAACTCCCGAAGTCAGCAAAATACTTCGCATGGTTGATGCCGAGATTCAATGTGGGGCCGATATCTGTAAAATTGTGACACGAGCCAAAGATGAAATGGATAACCTGCCTTGCCTGACGGCGGTGGTCGAGGCATCGAAACGAACGGAGATTGTCTGTTTTGCCGCAGGAGAAGCCGGAAGGATCTCGAGGGTCCTCTCGCCATTGCTCGGAGCCCGATTCACTTTCGCCTCAGTGACGAGGGGTAGCGAATCAGCGCCTGGTCAGCTGACAGTCAGGGAGCTCAGGACGATCTATAAAACCTTGGGGTATCTATGAGACGAGTATCCAGCGAGACCAAGCTCTGTGGCGTAATTGGCGATCCGATAGAGCACTCCCTCAGTCCCGTGATGCATAATGCCGCCTTCGAGGCTCTGAACCTCGACTACGTTTACTTGGCCTTCCGCGTGAAAAAGGAGGATCTCCGCAAATCGATCGATGGGATCCGCGGTATGAATTTTGTGGGTGTCAACGTTACCATCCCTCATAAGGTCAACGTCCTTCCTCTCCTAGATTGGCTGGATCCGGTAGCGGAGGCGATCGGTGCGGTAAACACGATTCATAACCAGGATGGCGAGCTGCTTGGTTATAACACAGACGGGGTGGGTGCTCTAAAGGCGCTGAAGGGCAGAGCAGCCTTGAGGAGGAAGAGGATCGTCATCCTCGGGGCAGGTGGAGCGGCAAGAGCCCTTGCCTTCTACCTTGCCAAGGAATGCGACGAGATAACCATTCTTAATCGTACAGGAGACAGAGCTGCCTCTCTTGCCAAAGACTTAACCAACCGAAAGCTGGGCGCCGTCGTATTAGGCTTGCCTCTAAACCAAGAAAATTTACGCCAATCACTAGCAACCGCCGATATCCTGATCAATGCCACCTCGGTTGGTATGTTCCCAAGGATTAATGACACATTGGTTCCCTCCCAGTTCTTGTCCCCATCGCTTGTTACGTTTGATATCGTTTACAATCCACCGAAGACAAAGCTCCTAAGTGATGCCGAAGCCAAAGGTGCAACGGCGATCAGTGGCGTAGAAATGTTCGTGAATCAGGGCGCCTTATCGTTCGAGATCTGGACTGGAAAAGAGGCTCCGACCGAGATCATGAGAAAAGTCGTGATTACGGAACTGAGAAAACTACTGAAATGATCGGAGAAGCCATTTCTCACGGCGCAGGAACCATCATCAATGCGATTGCCACCGGTAAGGGTGCTGCTTTTGGGGTAGGTCTGTGGACAAAGGCTAGAGTTGAATTGACTGATGAGCCGGGCAAAATAGTTGGCAAAATCCTATCGGATCCCCGTGAGAAACCGATCCTTATCGAAAAAGTTGTATCGAGGGTGTTCAGAGCTTACAAACTTGAAAACGTGTATGGTGCCTGCGTTGAAACAGACTCCAACATCCCCATCGCTCGAGGATTGAAGAGCAGCAGCGTCGCCGCTAATGCTCTGGTCTTGGCTACAATTGCTGCTCTGGGGAGGAGACCACGTGATGATGCATGGGCAATCAACCTTGGGGTGAGTGCAGCTGTGGAGGCCGGTGTGACTATCACGGGAGCGTTTGACGATGCTAGCGCCTCCTATTTCGGGAACGTGGTCGTGACGGATAATGTCAAGAGGAAAATCGTAAAGAGGTTCGATGTTGAGGAGGATCTAACCACTCTTTTCTTGGTCCCAAGCGGAAAGGTCTACACCACAAAGGTCGATGTGAAGAAGCTAAGATCGCTCTCCACCCCCGTACAGGCGGTATATAAGGAGGCTCTAGGAGGACGATACTGGAACGCTATGACTCTGAATGGTCTACTTTATTCGATCGCTCTAGGCTACGAGCTAAAACCCGCCCTCGAGGCGCTGAAAAGCGGGGCCAAGGCCGCGGGGCTCAGTGGAACTGGACCATCCATCGCGTCTGTGGTACCACTCGACCGTATCGATGACGTCAGGGAGTGTTGGCAGGAGTACGAGGGCGAGATAATCGAGACTGAGATCAACAGGGATAAGGCAAGGATTCTGAGGACGGCTGATGAATGAGCTTATCGTTGAAGGGGTGGAAGAGCTTCAAGGAACCGTGAGGGCTCCCCCATCAAAGAGCTACACCCACAGGTCTGTGATCGCGGCCTCTCTCGCCGAGGGCACCTCGCGTATTCGTGGCCCATTATGGTGTGATGACACGTTGGCCACTGTTCATGGTTGCTCAGCCTTCGGAACGGAAATTGAGATGCGGAAGAAGGATTGGATGGTAACCGGCACGCCGACCCTCAGGATGCCGAAGGATGTGATCGACTGTCGATCATCAGCCTCAACCATGAGATTCCTGATGCCAGTGTCATCGCTTGCTCCAGGCGTGTCCGTCTTCGTAGGATCACGTTCACTAAGTAGGCGTCCCATGCAGCCATTGATAAGCGCCCTACGGCAGCTCGGAGCGGAGTGCCGGTCGCTCAGAGGAGACGGGTACCCACCCATCATAGTCCTAGGCGGTGGACTGAAGGGCGGAAACGCTAAGATGGTGGGTCACGTAAGCTCACAATTTGTCTCCGGTCTACTCTTCGCATGTCCTTTAGCCCAGGAGAGTACCAAACTCACCATCACCACGGAGCTGGAGTCTAAACCCTACGTTCACATGACCCTTCAGACCGCCAACCAATTTGGCATCCATCTGGAGGTAGACGACGGTTTGAAGAGCTATTCTATTCCTCCCAATCAAGAATATCACCCGACCGATTTCTCTGTGGAGGGCGACTTCTCCGCTGCGGCTTTTCTCATGGCGGCGGCTGTGGTAACAAACTCATCCATAAAGATCACAAACCTTGCTCGCAACTCCTTGCAAGGCGATAAGGCGATAATCGACATATTAGAGTCCATGGGAGTCCAGCTAGAAGTGAGCGAAGACTTCGTGAAGATCGAGCGGGGAGCTGAATTGAGGGGAACACGGATCAACGTAAAGGATACCCCAGACCTAGCCCCTATATGTGCTATCCTAGCCCCCTTCGCCGAGGGGAGGACCGAAATCGTTGGTGGTAAAAGACTGAGGATAAAGGAATCTGATAGATTAGAGGCTCTGTATAAGGGGTTAGTGAGGATGGGAGCGAAGATCAAAGCATCGGAGGACGGCTTCGTAATCGAAGGCGCCACTCGACTCCGGGGTACTAGTCTCGATCCTAAGAACGATCACAGGATAGCGATGGCTTACGCGATCGCCGCGCTCGGAGCGGACGGAGAGACGCGGATCTCGGATCCCGATTGCATAAACAAGTCGTACCCCGAATTTCTCCGCGACCTCAAGGAGATCGGAGCGATTATTCATGTCGGCTAACTCGTTCGGTAAAGCCTTCGTCGCGACGATCTTTGGTGAGAGTCACGGGAGATGTATAGGCACCGTGATAGATGGGTGCCCGGCTGGTCTCCTGCTCCGAGAGAGGGACATACAGGTCGAGCTCGACAAGAGGAGACCAGGCACCTCGAAGTTCGTCTCCCCCAGAAGGGAGGAGGACAAAGTGGAGATACTATCGGGGGTCTTCAAATCTCGAACCACGGGAGGACCGATTTGCGTGCTCATCTGGAACAAGGACATTGAGTCAAAGCCCTACGAGGATATTAAGACGAAGCCGAGACCGGGCCGTGCCGATTATACGGCATGGGTTAGGTATGGCGGGTACGAAGATTACCGGGGCGGTGGCAGGTTCTCGGGCAGGATCACAGCGGCTTTCGTGATGGCAGGCGCCATAGCAAAGAAGCTGCTTGCGACCAAGAAGATCGAGGTGCTCGTTCATACCACCGAAATAGGCGGAGTAAAGATCCCACGTTCACCATCAGTTGCCGAGATCAAGCGAGAGGTCTATCGAAATCCGGTTAGGTGCGCAGTTCCCGAGGTCTTGAAAGACATGGAGGAGGTCATCCTCAGAGCTAAGAAAGAGGGCGACAGCGTTGGCGGAATCGTCGAGGGCGTAGTCCTGAACGTGCCTGCTGGTGTAGGGCATCCTACTATGGATTCTCTGGATGCCGATCTAGCCAAGATCCTCTTCATCATACCAGCGGTTAAGGGAGTCGAGGTTGGAGCGGGATTCGAGGTAACCAGGTTGCGGGGTTCCGAGAATAATGACCCCTTTGCTGTGCGCAAGGGCAGGGTCGTCACTCTGACGAACAGATCAGGCGGAATCCTCGGTGGGATCTCAACGGGCATGCCCATCGTGGTCAGGGTCGGTTTTAAGCCAACACCATCGATCAAAAAGAAGCAGAAAACTGTTGACCTAGAGAAGATGACCGAAACTGAGATCGAGATCGGTGGGAGACACGATCCGTGCGTGGTTCCGAGGGCAGTACCTGTCGTAGAATCCGCCATAGCGATGACGCTTGCCGACCACATGATCAGGAATCAAATCATCCCCTTGGTTCTGAGATGACCGAGAAGAGCCTTGTGCCCCTGAGGAAGAAGATAGACGACGTCGACCGTCAGATACTGGCGCTCTTGAAGAAGCGGGTTAGTGTTCTCGAAACGATCGCCGCGGAGAAGAAGTCGAAAGGGATCCCGATCCGCGATATTGAAAGGGAGAGGGAGATCCTGGCAAAGGTAGCAAGGAGATCCAGGGAGATGGGGATCTCGGAAGAAGATGCTCAAGCTGTGTTCCGGGAGATCATCGCTGCATCAAGGCGGATCCAAGAGGAAAAGGTTATCAACGTGGCTTTTCTGGGACCACGAGGTACGTTCACCGACATGGCGGCTCGGGGCTTCTTCCCTTCGTCGGGAACAAACTTCATCGCCTGCACCAGTATTAGAGACGTTTTCAGGGAAGTCGAAACTGGTGAGGCTTCCTATGGGGTCGTCCCCGTGGAGAGCAGCACGGAAGGAGCGGTAAATGTTACGCTGGACCAACTGATGTCTTCGAACCTTATGGTCTACGGAGAGATCAAGTTGCGGATTAATCAAAATCTGATACTTCCACCGGGACTTGATCTGAGCGGTGTAAAAGTCGTTCTGTCGCATCCTCAGGCCCTTGCACAATGCAGGAACTATCTTGAGGAGCATCTACCTGGCGTGGAGCTGAAGGAGGTTAGCAGCACGGCGAGGGCGGTTAGTTCCCTTTCCGAGGTTCAGGGAGCCGCAGCCATAGGGACCGAACTGGCGGCAGAGATCTTTGGGATGAGAGTGGTGGCGAGGGGGATTCAGGACAACCCCATGAGTTATACTCGCTTCTTCATACTGTCCAAGTCAGACCATCCCAGAACTGGGCACGACAAGACATCGCTCATCTTCGCGGTGAGGCACGTTCCTGGCGCGCTGTACAAGGCGCTCAAGGTTTTCGCCGAGAGAAGGATCAACCTCACCAAGATCGAGTCCAGACCGACAAAGCGGGAGCCATGGGAGTATGCCTTCTTCCTCGATTTCGAGGGACATAGAACCGACAAGATCTGTAAAGAGGTAATAGAGGATTTCAGGAAGGTAACGACCTTCGTCAAGGTACTAGGTTCGTATCCTGCCCACAGAGAGGAGGGCCCAAACCTTAAACGTGGGTGATGATCGCGCATGGCTGCCTGGAGAGAAGTCACCATCGTGGGTGGCTACGGCAGGATGGGAAGATTTTTCTCGCGCCTCTTCGCCTCGGATGGATTCGACGTTACGATCTGCGGTAGAAGGCACAAAAAGGCCAAACGTGCCGCCAAGTGCCTCGACGTTGGCTACGGGGACGTGGAGGAAAGCGTCCGCAAAGCCGATCTGGTCGTAGTTTCGGTGCCCATCGGAAGCACGTACAGTGTGTGCAAATCCATCTCGAAGGATATGAGGGAGGAGGGGACGCTTGTAGAAATCGCATCGGTCAAGACCGGGATCGCCGACCGCCTGCCGAATGAGCTGCCGGATCACGTGAGGTTTGTGAGTATCCATCCACTCTTCGGACCACGTGTTAGAAACATCGGTGGAAGGAATCTCCTTGTCGTAAGAGGCGGTGATAGTAAGGCCACGAGGGAAGTTACGGATTACTTCAAGGCGAAGGGCGCGAACGTCACATTGCTATCCGTCGAGGAACACGATCGAGCCATGGCGGCGATTCAGGTCCTCCACCACTTCGCACTGACAGCACTCTCACGTTCGTTTGAGACCTACCTCACTAGGGCTCAATTGGAGACTTTATCTACGGACTCCCTTCGGCTAACCCTGAAAGCCATCAAAAGGATGGCGGAGAGCCGAGAGACGGTTAACGAGATCCAGAGGCATAATCCCTACTCTAACGAGATCAGGGCCGATTTCATAAGATTCCTTTCTGAACAGGCCGGAAAAATTGTCAGTGGCCTGGAATAGGGCAATCTTTCAATAAATTGGGTACATTGGTCTTCCCTTTAGGTCGACCTGAGGGCGGACCTATATATGTAATTCGCATAACGACTTAGGAGGTCTCCAAGAATGGAAAAATCCGGAATCTCGGCTCTTGCCGTCATCGGTCTCATCGTAGTGATCCTCGGTGCAGTACTGGGCATTTTTTACTCGGCTGAGATAGAGGAGCTTATAGAGACGCCCTACGTGGAGACGCCCCCCCAAAAGCCACCGCCAACCCCCTTTCCTCCAAAGCCACCCACCACTCTATTCCCCGAGCCACCGCCGCCAAAACCGGGAGTGGAGCCTGAGGTGATCGAAGTAACCGGCGCATTTCAGGAGGTAGTTGTGTCCAGCGATCGGCCGGTCGTCATCATACGTGTATCCGGACTAAACAACTTCATCATCATCCCCTATGGGGTCTGGGTGACGGAGATCTGGATGGACGGGATCGATCACAGGGTATACATCCCTATGTATCTGAATCCAGAGCGGCACATATCCGGATTAAACTGTCTGGTCACCACGTACTAGAGCGCAGGTGGATAGACGTTCTCGAATAATTCGCTCGTTTCTCCCTCGAGCTTAAGTAGCTTCGGTAGCTTCCCTATCGTTCCCACGTACGCCCCCCGAATAATAAGTGCGGATCTTATCGGCAATTGCTCAGCGACCTCCAATCCTCGATTTATGGAAGCTTCGACCCCATCACCCCGTACAGCGTTGCATACTGCTGTGGCGGCGGCATCGGCGAGAGAGGCTGAATCGGCTACAACCACCGCGGCGTCAGCTTCTCCAAAAGAGAGGGCATGACCCACACTTGCCGAGCTGGTCCCTATCCCTATCGGGAAGTCCCCCCTGAGGAGTTTGAAACCGATACGACCAGATACGCTAGCCAGACCAGCGTAGATCCCGATGATTATAGGGACCGCTGAGCATCCCGAGATCTCGCCCCCATTCTCCACGACGTTCGCTTTACCGCCACAGCTTTTCATGCTCTGAACAGCCAAATCAGCTAAGGCACCGGGCACGGCCGCCATCGGTCCCACTCCCGTCTTCGCGGCGGCTTCCGATGCTAATTTGACGATAGTAGGAGCCCCCTCGTTCACGCGCATCGGGGATAGCCCGTGCTTAAAGGACGGATTGTGGTGGATGTACTCCTCAAGCAGCCCCCGGTTCTCTTCGAGAGATCTCATCGCGGTATGGACCGCTCGCTCGCGGTCGCTTATGACAAGGACTTTACTTTGCTTAATAACCCAATGAGACCCAAATAA
>JBHIEI010000023.1:0-18232 GCA_046760555.1 Bathyarchaeia archaeon | reverse complement strand
CTGGGCGACCTGGGCACAATCCTAGGTCGCCGGCTGATCAATAGGCTGTATCTATGCCTCAGAGGCCACGACGGGAGGCTCTGCCTCGCCTCAAGGTAAGCGGGTTCGGTGTTCCCCACCCTACCCCGTGATCAACAGGAAAGCCCCTGAGTACTCACAGGTCATCCAGGCTTGCGGCTTCCCGCCGACAAAGTTAAACCCCCCTTCAGTACGAGTTAAGATGAGCGGCTTCAGGGTATCGATCATCGGAACAGGCCATGTGGGTTTGGTTACAGCGGTGTGTTTCGCTCACAGGGGCTACGATGTGATCGCCTCGACGCTCGATTCCCACAAGGCAAAACTGCTCGCCAGCGACATTGTCCCTTTCCACGAAAGGGGGCTCGAAGGGATGCTTAAGGACGTGTTGGTATCTGGGAGGTTCAGGATCGTTGTTGATCGAGAGAGCGCCGTACTCGGATCTGATGTTACGTTTATCGCCGTGGCCACGCCAAGCAAACCCGACGGCAGCATAGATCTGGGTTTCATCGAAGGGACATCGGTGGAAATCGGAAAGGCACTACGGAAGAAATCGGGCTACCACCTTGTGGTGGTGAAGAGCACCGTCACCCCTGGAACAACCACGAACGTTGTCGCACCGATGATCGAGGAGAACTCTGGCAAAAAGGCGGGGTCTGGTTTTGGTTTGTGCATGAATCCCGAGTTCCTGAGGGAAGGATTGGCTATTCAAGATACCCTTAATCCCGATAGGGTCGTGATAGGGGAACTCGATAAGAGATCGGGCGATGAGCTGGAAGCCCTGTATCGGGGATTCTACGAGGGGAAACCGCCACCGATCTTGAGGACGAACATCCCAACGGCGGAGATGATAAAGTACGCAAGCAACGCCTTCCTAGCCACAAAGATCTCCTTCATCAACCAGATCGCTGGCATCTGTGAGCGAGTGCCGGGCTTGGATGTCGGAACTGTTGCAAAGGGGATGGGGCTCGATAATAGGATCAGTCCGAAGTTCCTCAGGGCGGGCGTTGGTTACGGAGGCAGCTGTTTCGGGAAGGATGTGGCTGCTCTCATCAGACTCGCGAAAGATAGGGGCTTAGACCCGGCTCTACTCGAACAGGTAGCCGCGGTCAATCTGGGACAAGCCCAACATGCGGTAGAGCTACTGAGGGCACGGCTAGACGACCTCAAGGATAAGAGAATCGCCATTCTGGGTCTCTCATTCAAACCCGACACGGACGATATGAGGGAAGCCCCCTCCGTTAGGATAATAAACAGGCTACTTGACGAGGGGGTGAGCGTCGTTGCTTACGATCCAGCTGCTCTCGCTAACGCAAGGAAAATCTTTGGCAACCACATCACCTACGCTTCGTCAGCGGAGGAATGCCTAAAGGGAGCCGATGGGTGCATCATCGTTACCGAATGGGAAGAGCTCCGCAGGATCAAGCCGGAGAGTTTTCGAAGGCTCATGAGGAAGCCCGTGATCATAGACGGTAGGAGAATCTACGATCCCAAAGCTATCTCGAAGGTTGCCGACTACTCGGCGGTGGGGCTTGGCAAATTCCTTTAAGCGGATGAAAATCTTGGTTACTAGACGATGATCAAGAAGGTGGTGATCCCAGCGGCAGGCCTGGGAACCAGGCTACTGCCCGCCACCAAAGAGCAGCCGAAGGAGATGCTGCCGATCTTCTCTGTGGGTCAGAACGGGCAGATGTACGTCAAACCCCTGCTACAGCTCGTCTTCGAGCAACTCTACGGAGTCGGCATCAGGGAATTCTGTTTCATCACGGGAAAGACAAAAAGAGCCATAGAGGACCACTTCACCAGCGACAACAGCTACATCACGATGCTGAGAGATAAACAAAAGGGCAGTCTGGCCGATTCCCTCGATGTGTTCTACAAGAGCCTTCGAGACGCCTCCGTTATGTGGGTGAACCAACCCGAGCCCAAGGGTTTTGGTGATGCGGTTCACTGTGCCAAGCAGTTCGTGGGCGATGACGAGTTCCTCGTACACGCTGGGGATACGTACATCATATCGAAGGATAACCACCACATCAAACGTCTCGCGGAGACCCACGATCGTCTCGGATCCGACGCCACGCTGATCGTACAAAGAATGAGGGATCCCAGAATGTATGGTGTGATCAGGTACGAGAGGATGAAAGACGGGGTGTACAAGGTTACGGAGGCGATCGAGAAGCCCAAGGTGCCTCCTACAGACCTGGCGATCATGCCGGTCTACATATTCCGCCCCATAATCTTTCGGGCTCTTGAAAAGGTGGGTCCAGGGAGAGGTGGCGAGCTGCAATTGACCGATGCCGTTCAGATGCTCGTGGGATGGGGCTCCAAGGTACATGCCATCGAGTTGGAGCCCGAGGAAATACGACTCGACATCGGGACTCCGGAGATGTACTGGGAAGCGGTTCGAATGTCTTTCGAATACGCTGCTAAAGCCTCACAAAAGTCGCCAAAACCCAAGTCGAAGTCTAGATCGCGGTCTTAAACCAATCGATCGTCTTCCGAAGCCCCTCCTCCAAGTTCACTTCGGGTTTCCACCCTAGAAGGCGTTTGGCCTTGGATACATCGGGTAATCGTCGTGGGGGTTCATCCTCACGTTGCGGAATGAATACGATTGGCGAGCTCGATTTCGTCAATCGTTTGATCGTTCTGGCGATCTCGATTATGCGTGTCTCCTCCGGATTCCCTAGGTTGAGAACCAAGAAGTTGAGGTCGATGTTCAACAGCTTCACCATACCCGAAATAAGATCGGAAACATAGCAGAAACTCCTAGTTTGATTCCCATCGCCATGTACGGTGATGGGTTCGCCCACTAGGGCCTGCGAAATGAATGTGGGGATCACCCGGCCGTCACCCCTGCGCATCTTAGGACCGAAGCAATTGAATATGCGGACGACGACGCACTTCAGACCGTACTTCCTGTTGTAGGCCGCGCATAGCGCCTCGGTCGAGCGTTTCCCCTCGTCATAGCAACTTCTGACGCCTATAGGGTTCACCATACCCCAGAAACCCTCAGGGGTCGGAAAGGCATGGTCTGGTGGACTGCCGTAGACCTCGCTGCTGGAGCCGAAGATCACCTTGCACCCACGCTCATAGGCGAATTCAAGGACGTTAAGGCCACCCAACAGGCTCGTTTTCAGCGTCTCAACCGGCTGCGACATGTAATCGATGGGGCTAGGTCTGGCAGCCAGGTGATAGATCACATCACACTTGACATCGGGGAGCCCCTCCTTGACATCCCCCTCGATGAACGTGAAGTTAGAATCGGAGAGAAAGGGATCTACGTTTTCCTTGGACGATGTGGATAGGTTATCGAAGCATACTGCGCTGTGCCCATCATCGAGTAGGCGCTTACATAGATGGCTACCGATGAAGCCCGCTCCACCGGTGATCAGAATCCTCATAGCCTTATCTGTCCTTACTCAATCCCCCTAAAAAATAGATGAGAGCCTCAGAGCAAGAGAAGAGCGATGGTGCTTTGGGTTATTATAAGCGCTATTGGCAAACCCAGGTTTCCCATGAGACTGCCGAGAACTGAAAACGCGATTATCTCGACAACAAAGGCCCCGCTGTAAGCTAAAAGCACTCGTCTCGGTCTTTCGGAGGCGAAGTATTTGACAGACCTGATGTGAGTAATCGTTGCTGGGATTATGGCAAACGATGCAACCTGAACCAAAAGGATGCTCCCTCCAAAATTGGGGAAGAAATTGCGAACGACCCAAGGGGTGCCGAATACACCGAAAAGCACGATTCCGATTGCGGCGAGATAACCCAACAACTTGACATCCCTCCTCTCCCTTCCTCCAGCCTCCTCGGGCAGTAGGTATTGGAATAGGCTGAAAGGTACCATGGAAAAGGCCAGGTAAAACTGGAAAGCTAGCTGGTAAAGTCCCAGAACCAGTTCCCCGAACATGAGCCGGATCAGTATCTTATCGGTGTAATAGAGCAATAGTGAGATCGTTCCAGAACCGAAGCTATGGAGGGTGAAGTTTAGCTTCTCATGCACCTTCCCGAACGAAAAGTCCGGACTTCGCAATGATCCGATATAGCGATACCCCATCAGTAGGCCTGGAATTGTAAACCCGACGATTACTCCTGGGAGCCCGTAGAGAAAATAGAAGGCCACCCCCAGAACCAATTTGAGGCCGCCGTAGGTAGCGTACAGATACAGGTACCGTAAATAATTCTGTTTGCTCAATTCTATCGCCGCCGTCATCAAAAAGGCGATGGTGGCGAACACGTACGGCACGAGAATCAAAAGGGATTCCGGAAGGAAGGCATCCCAAACAATAATAATGACAGAGGCGACTATTGCCACCAACGAGGTCAGAAGGCATGACTGCTTCAGAAGGCCATCATCGTGCTCCTTCGGGTAGTAGGTCATGATAGTGTAATTGAGACCGAGAATCGAAAGGGAAGCTGCCGCGGTTCCGATTGCAAACAAAAAGGTGATAGACCCATACGTGGCGACTTGCAGTATGTTGGCGGCCACCATCCAGAATAGAGCCCCAAATGCGGTGAATGTATACTGTCCGAGGGTAACGTAAAAGAACCCCTTTTTGCGTGTCCATTCTTTGAAAAGTGCTGGGATTCGTCGAAGGAGCGCCACGTTTTGCCTAGTCTCTGTAACTCTCCGCATTTTACCTCTGCCAGTCTAATAGCAGTACGGAGATCTCAAGATAAGTTCTACTAATCGTCCTTCAAGGAGATCGGCAGAACACATTTCACAATTGGGAGCCTGAGCGTTTTTAATCCCGATCAAGTGAAGATTGGGTGAAGGTCCCATCTGTATTCTCCTCGATGAATCTGGTATAATTCATCAGAAAGTCCTTCTTCGAGAACAGATTTTGCACTTTTCTCCTTCCCTGTCTCCCCATATCCGCGATGTGGCCAAGCGCCAGATCGCGACCCTTTTCGAGTTGCAAAGTTAGATCCTCCCTGTCGCCGACTTTAAAGATCAAACCGATCCCATCGTCAACGATTTCTGGCAGTCCTCCAGCCGAAGATGTTATCACCGGAGTCTCACAGGAGAGCGATTCAGCGACGACGTAACAGAAGCTATCCCAGTAAGATGGCATCACCGTGAAGGCGGCTGCGGAGTAATGCCGTGGAAGCTTTTGGTAGCCCTCCCACTTTACAGGTCTAACGTGCTCCGCGAGCCCCAGTTTCCTCACCGCTCTCTGCAAGGGGGGTCCCCAATTTGTGATCATGTGGAGTTCGACTTCTTTCATGGGAAGGCGGGCCATCAGATCCTTCATGCTCTGGAGAAGCAGTCGAGTGCCCTTCTCGGGATGTGCCCTCCCCACGTACGTAAAGATCGTTTTATCCCGAATCCTCGGTGAACGAACTCGTCTGAATAAGGAGGTATCTATCCCGTTGTATATCACGCTCACTCTGTTTTCCCCGAGTCCATAATGTCGCGTGAGCTCGTTTTTGCACGCCTTGCTCACGGCTATCACCCGCTTCGACCCCTCCAAAGCCCGAGCTTCTAGCTCTGTGTTCTTGCGGAATCTGTCCAAGCACCCCTCGGATCCGCCAAAAAACTTCCACTTCCTGGCGATCGATCCGCGCAAGAACTCCGGGCTATGGGAGACATATACCAGATTCTCGAGATGCTGCGCTCTGGATATGAAATCTCCGAATGCGTAGCCACTGGCGAATATTAAATCGAAATGCTCCAGATCGACGGGGAGCCTATCCTCTAACAACCGATTGGTGAGGTTACTGCTAGCGGGATATAGAACGTCCTTGTCGTAGGGTCGTGCCTTGCTGAATCGTCGGGCCTTTAGGAATAAGATCTCGTATCCATTCCTCTTCAAAAGGAGGTCCTCCTCCCAAGGAACGATAAAGGTGAGATCTATTCCATTAGTTAATCCACCTAGCTCGGTAAGATACCCTAGGTACGTTCCGCTTCCGGTGATAGCCTGATCCCTACTAGGTATTTCCCAGCCTAGTACAGCCACTCTACATTTTTCCATAGCATCCATCCAAGACCCTAAAGTGAAGTTATAGGGAACCGAAATCTTCTGCGGTAAACTCCTCGGACTCTTCGCACTATCGAAGAGCAAGCCAATGCCGTATCTGAATCCCTAAATATCTAGCTACTCGCTGAGTCCTCACGATAGGGATTCTAATCTACCGGTGAGATGTCGATTCTATGTACTCATATAAAGATTTTTATCTTTATCAGCCTAACCGAGGCAAAATTCTACCGGTAACGGTCTGGAAATGTTTGACTTTGACCAAGGATCTCGAAATTTACTCCGATTCACGTTTTTAAACGTGGAGAGGAATCGGAGTCCTTAAATGTTGTTGAGCTGGATCCAATGTCGGGGATGAGATAGATCCCAACTATACTTCGCAAATCTGTCCTAAATGCGGGCATAGAGGCAAAGGCAACTGGAGGGGCTACATCCACTTCGAATGCGTCGAGTGCGGCTACGGGGCGGACAGAGACCGCGTGGCCAGCCTCAACCTCGCCCTCAGGGCGGCTCGACGTAGCCATCCCAGAGGTGGACACCCGAGTTGTAATCTCCTGACTTTAGTCACGGAGAAGCTGACTTTCTAGAGCGTAGTCAAAAAGCCCCTCTACCCCCTCGTGCAAACTCACGGTAGCTCTGCATCCCAGGAGCCTCGTCGCCTTCTCCAACGAGACCTCGAACCTGGGTAGATAGACCTCGCCCCTCCTCGGTTCCACATGGCTTACGCCAACGTCCTTGCGCAACTTGGTCCTCGTTACCCTCTTCACGACCTCCACCACCTCGTTTATCGTCGTGCTCTTTCCACTGGCCACGTTGATGGCGTGCCCGTCGATCTTCCTTGCTGTGGCGGCTCTCTCGATGGCTCGAACCACATCTCGAATGTGAATGAAGTCCCTAGCCTGACCACCGTTGCCGTATACAGTCAGCGGCTTCCCCTCCACCGCACATCTCACAAACTTGGGGATGACCGTTATCCAATCGGTGTACAGCCCCACCCCATACACATTCCCCACTCTAAGAGCGACCGCATCCAAGCCCTGCTCTCGGCTATACGCCTCCAAGAGTTTTTCGGCCACCATCTTCTGGATGCCATATGGGTTTATCGGGTTCGGGGGCAAGCTCTCCGTCAAGGGTCCTTCGTGAGCTCCATAGACCGCCATCGATGAGGTGAATACGAAACGGCTCACGTCAGCCCTGACCGCAGCCTCTAGCAAGCACAGGGTTCCGTACACGTTCGCCAAGACCGACTTTCTTGGATATCTCGAACACAGCTCCAATCCCGGAACCGCTGCGAGGTGGAATACGATGTCCGGACGCTCTTTGAAAATCTCCCCCATCCGATCCCCATCGGCTATATCGGCCTTCACCAGATCGACCCTATCTGATTCCAGCTCGGCCTTCAGGTGGCTGAAGCTCCCCCGAAACTCGTTATCGATCACGGTGATCCGCCATTCCGGATACCGCCTATGGAGATCGTAAGCCAACTGGCTTCCGATATACCCGGCACCTCCGGTCACGATGGCGCGCATTAGAAAATATGGCTCGATCTTAGATGAAGTTTAGTAGGGTTGACCCGATTTCGAGAAAGGATTAACTATGCCAAAACTTCGATTAATGAGACTCTGTAGAAGTGTGAGACCTCTATGAGATCGAGGAGAAGTAAGAAGCCGCTCGTGGTGGCCGGCATCCCGGCATACGATGAGGAGAAGACCATCCCGAGGGTCATCGTACAGGTGAAACCCTATGTGGACAGGATCATCGTCTGCGATGATGGGTCTTCTGATATGACGGGTGAGATCGCCAAAGAGCTAGGTGCCGATGTCGTGAGACACGAACGGAATAGGGGATACGGGGCCGCCATCGGATCACTGTTCAAGAGGGCGAGAAGGGTGGGAGCCGACGCCTTCGTGACGCTTGATGCCGATGCTCAGCATAATCCAAGCGACATCGCAAGATTGGTCAAACCGGTACTGGATGGTAGGGCCGATGTGGTGATCGGATCCAGATTCCTCACCGCTGAGGGGAAGGAAAGGATACCGAGGTATCGAAGGGCCGGCATATCCGGGCTCACGGGTCTCACCAAGAGAGCATCAGGGATCAACGTCACCGATGCCCAGAGCGGGTTTCGAGCCTACAGCCGAAGGGCTCTCGAGTTAATCGTACCCACCGAGGAGGGCATGGGAGTGAGCACGGAGATCCTCATAAAGGCCGCCGAGAAGGGGCTGAAGATAGTGGAGGAGCCAACAATGGTGGCGTATAAGGAGGCTCGTCCGACCCACAACCCTCTGTACCATATGCTGGATGTGGTGGCGAGCACTCTAAAGTTCGTGTCGATAAGGCATCCCCTCATCTTCTACGGGGTTCCCGGACTGTTGGCCTTACTCATCGGAGTTGCCTTCGGGGTGTGGTCCCTTCAGCTGTATACGGTACAGGGCGAGTTCGCTCCTGGTGTGGTTCTGATCTCCGTTTTGTTGTTGTTGGTGGGCTTGTCGGCGATCTTCATGGGGGTAACGCTATTCACGCTCATATCCGTGTTGAGGGAGAGGTCAAGATAGCCCTCCTTGCTCCATCAATCACCACATAAGTGTGAAATTTTGAAGCACGAAATCCTATGGAGGGATCTAAAAGCAAGGTATTCGGGTGGGAAGGATGAAGGTTGCGGTGGTGGATAAGTGCCTTTCACACTTGTGGTACTCTTGGTACCTTAGTCGAGCCCTTTCCCGACGGCTACCACCTGGTTCCTTGGAATTCTACGCTCCGAAGCGCGATCCTTGGAAGATAAATCCTGGCACAACCAATGTCAAACCCACCTGGTCCCCCCTGCTCTTTCCCCTCGAGATCTTCCGAGAAGTGGTAAAGAGTCAGATTGACGTGGTACACATCCAGTTCGAGCTGAACACCTTTGGACCCCTGTTGACAAGCCTCCTCGCCCCCCTCCTTTTCCTGTTACTCCGGCTTACACGGGCCAAGGTGGTGGTCACCATTCACAGCGCAATACCGTGGCACATGGTTTCGTCGGGAATAGTGGGTGATATCGCCCCCTCGGGGAGAGCACGGGCTTTTGTGGTGATGCTACCTAGACTCGTGTTTGCTGTCATGCTGGCGATAAATCGATCCATTGGGGCCCTTTCACATGCGGTGATAGTCCACAATCGCACCATCGAGGGGTGGCTCACAGCGGATTACGGTGTCGACCCAGACAAAATCCACATCATACCCCATGGGGTCGACGATACCCTTCCGACCATGAGCGGTGAAAGAGTCGAGCTGTGGTCGAGCAGGATCGGTCCTAGGGACCTGTTGCTCTTTTTTGGGGTCCTATCGCCAAGAAAGGGGATAGAGGATCTACTCCGTGCCTACGCCCATCTCCTGCCCAGACACCCCGACTCCCTACTGGTGATAGCGGGGCTGGAGCCCCCTTACTACGGGGGGTACTCGAAGAGCTTGGAGGCCCTGGCCACAGAACTCGGGGTGAGTGATCACGTACTGTTTACAGGGTTCCTTTCGAGCGAGGATGTTCACGCGCTCTTTTCTATAGCATCAATCGTCGTTCTCCCCTACACCTATTCCATCGCCTCAAGTGGTCCGCTTTCCTACGCCATCCAGCACTCGAAGCCGGTAATCGCAACCCGCACAGAGATTCTGGATGAGGAGCTCTTTAACGGAAGGCTGGCATCGCTTGCCCCGGTAGGGGACAGGGCGGCACTAGCAGCCTCGATCGAGGAACTACTCGATAATGATGGGCTTAGGGATAAGCTATCGAGAGAGCTTGGCTCACAGGTCCGTGTGAGGTCATGGAAGCGGGTCGCGGAGATGACGATCGAGCTGTACCGTGAGGTCTCCGGTCGGTGATGGAGATTTTTTAAAAACCCGCCCTCAATCTTTAAATGCCTCAATGAGGGTATGCCTGCTCAATCCCCCTTTCAAGTCCTTCTTTTCCAAGACCAGCAGATGGCCCGAAACCTCGAAGTCGGGCACTTTCTACTATCCCTTTTGGCTCGCCTATGCAACGGGCGTTTTGGAGGCAGAGGGCTACGACGCGATTCTGATCGATGCTCCCGCCACCCAGGCTTCGACCGAGCGTGTGATCGATGTAATCACCAGCTATGAACCGGAATTGATCGTTGCGGAGACGTCGACGCCGAGCCTGTTCAACGACGCGGCCGTGCTCGAGAAGATTAAGAGGGATCTGCCTAACGTCAAATCGGTACTGGTTGGACCGCACGTGTCCGTGCTAGCGGAGGAAACTCTGAAGCAGTTCCCTGCCATCGACATGATCGCCAGGAAGGAATTCGACTACACCCTGGTGGACATTGCCCAAAACGTGGAATCCAGTAACGAGGACTACTCCAGGGTGCTGGGCATCACCTGGCGCGACGGGGCTCGGATCAAAAGCAACCCAGATAGACCGCTCATCGAGGACCTCGACGCCATACCCTTCGTCTCGAATGTGTACAAAAGGCACCTTGACATCTACAGGTACTATTACACGATAACGCTCTATCCCATGGTGCAGATCTTCACGGGTAGGGGCTGCCCCTACCGTTGCACCTTTTGCCTGTGGCCCCAGACATTCATGGGCAGGAAGCTCAGGGTGAGAAGCGCGAAAAATGTCGTGGATGAGCTAGAATACATCCAATCCGACTTGCCCCAGGTCAAGGAGACTTTCCTGGAGGATGACACCTTCACCGTGAACAAGAAGAGGATCGTCGACATATGCGACGAGATCGCCTCCCGGGGACTCGATATCACGTGGTCAGCCAACGCCAGGGCCGACATAAGCCTCGAAGTGCTCATGGCTATGAAGAGGGCGGGATGTAGGCTGCTCGTCATCGGGTACGAGGCGGGAAATCAAGGGATACTGGATAACATCAAGAAAGGGATCACCCTCGAAAGGATGCGCAAGTTCACCAAGAACTGCAAGAAAGTGGGAATAAAGCTCCATGCCTGCTACATGATGGGGTTGCCTGGAGAAACCCCCGAAACGATCGGGGACACGATAAGGTTCGCCAAAGAGCTCAACACGGACATGGCCCAATTTCAGGTGGCGATACCCTTTCCCGGGACCGAATTCTTTAGCTGGTGCAAGGAGAACGACTATCTTGTCACCCAGAATCCAACAAGGTGGGTCGACGAGTTCGGGGTTCTCGATTCCCTCATAAACTACCCCGAACTACCTGGCGAATACGTCAAAGCGATGGCTGATTGGGCGACGGTTAACTATTACCTGAGGCCAGGCTTCTTCGTTCTGGCTACTCGATGGCTACTCGAGGATCCCAGAGAGATGAAGCGGTTCTTGCGTTCGGCCACCAACTTCTTGAGTTACCTGCTCTTCAAGCGAACCAGCTAGAAAGTCCATGGATGTGGGAGCCCGTCTCCATTCTTCGTAATGTCCCCCAAGCTCAGCATCTACGGCCCTTTGCAAGCCAGAGCAGTGGAGACCTATCTCAAGCTGGAGCTCGATGCCGTGTTCACCGAGATAGAACGGGTCGATGACGACACCAGAAGGGGCATCGCTGATGCCAGGGATGGTGGAATCGGGGTGTATGCCTGCACCTGGGCATTCAAAGCCCCTCATGGAGCCTCGGGGTGTGGCATCGTAAACGCTGAAGGAGAAAGGGAGATCTGGGCCAGGGCTGGTTGTCCGAACAACCCAACGATACGAGAGGCTAGCCTAGCTTGGGCTCATCATGTTCTAGTGGATCTTGAAATCGACGGCCTCGTTCTGGACGGTGTCCGCTTTCCGTCTCCAGGGAGCGGATTGAGGGCATTCCTTTCCTGTTTCTGCTCCCACTGTTTCAGGAAGGCTCAGGAGTGGGGAGTGGACTTGGAGAGAGTTCGAAAGTGTCTTTCGGACCGGGACCGGTTTGGGGATCAGACGATCGGTCTGATGGCTTCAAGGGGAACGTTTCCTGACAGGGTTGAGGATGAGGATTTTCGGAACTGGGTATCCTTCCGATGCAACTCCATTCTGGAACACGTCGAAGCATTCGTGGAGACGGCTAAAGAAGCGGATCCGTCAACGAGGACCGGTGCCGCCCTGTTCGCACCAAGTCTGTCCCTCATCGTCGGACAGGACTACAGGCGTCTGTGTCAGGTTCTCGACTTCCTCCAGCCTATGGTATACGAGAGGGGTACGGGAATCGCCTGCATCAACTTCGAGCTTGCGCAACTCTTTGGTGAGGCGTTCTCCGGAGTCCGGGGGAAATCGCTAAAGGTCCTCTACGAAGCGCTGGGATACTCCGATCGAAACCCGTTGAACCCTACCGATTTGAAGAATCTTGGACTAGACTCGGAGGTCGTTGAGAAGGAGATCAGAAGGGCAAAGGTCCTCACGAGGCAGGGGAGGGCTCGATTGACGCCCATACTTTTCGCTCTCCATAAAAAGGGGGACGAGGTTAACCGGCTCGTCGAGACAGCGCTAAGCTGTGGCGTAGGCGAGATCGTGTTGTTCGCCTATGAGGAAGGTATAAACGATCATTGGATAAATAGACGTTAGGCGACCCCGGTGAAGGCCCCGCTAATTTCGATTGTGGTTCCATGCAAACGTATCGATTCTCTCACGGAGGAGTGCGTATCCGGGTGCCTTCGCCTAGACTATGATCGCTTCGAGATCCTCATTCTTCCGCACGTTAGGGAACCCATCTCCATCCACAATAAGAGGGTTCGAGTGATCCCAACCGGCAACGTTAGACCATCGGAGAAGAGGAATGTGGGGATCGAGCGCTCGCGAGGGGAGATTTGCGCCTTCATCGATTCGGATGCCTACCCAAGGAGGGACTGGCTGAAGGAGGTGGTCGGGCTCTTTGAGGACGTGAGGGTCGGCGCTGTATGTGGACCCGGCGTGACGCCCCCTGGTGACAGCTTCATGCAAAGAGCTGGTGGAGAAGTTCTCGCGTCCCGGTTGGGATCGGGAAGGGCAAGGATGCGCTGCACCCCGGTCGATGGTGTTACGGAGGTGGACGACTGGCCCACGTTCAACCTCATCTGTCGAAAGGATGTCCTGAAGAAAATCGGTGGCTTCTCCGTAGATTTCTGGCCGGGTGAGGATACCAAGCTCTGCTTGGACATCGTGGAAGCGGGGTACAAGATTCTCTATTCACCGGAAGTGGTGGTATACCACCACAGGAGGAGCCTTTTCGTCCCCCATCTCAAGCAGATCTCTCAGTATGGGATACATCGCGGATACTTCGCAAAGCTGTTCCCAAAGACATCCAGGCGCCTGTTCTATTTTCTGCCCTCCATAGCCGTGGTGCTTCTCGCGGCAGGCGCTGTGTTCTCGCTCTTCTTTTTGAACTGGGCCGTGGTGTTCCTGGGGATCGTGATAGCTTACCTTTTAATGGTGCTGCTCTCTTCCTTTGGATCAGAAAGTTTGAGGATGGCTCCGGTCGTATCCCTCGGCTTGGTCTTAACCCACCTCACCTACGGGATCGCCTTTTTGAAGGGTCTGGCCTCAAGGAAACTGGAGAAGTAGCGGAGGGAAAGGTAGGTACCATGAAGATATCGGTTTCTTACCCCCCGATTCCCGGCATCGACGGGACTCCACTCCTGAGCCAAAATCGACAGTACCAGATCTTCCATGCGCCCACCTACGTGTATCCAGTGATCCCTGCGTACGCCGCGACCATGCTCAAGCGGGCGGGGCATGATGTGGTGTGGATGGACGGCATCGCGGAGGAAAGGAGCTACGAGCAGTGGCTGAGGGACGTGGAACGAGAGGCACCGGATGTTCTGGCCCTCGAAACGAAGACACCTGTCATCAAAAGGCATTGGAGGATGATAGACGAGCTCAAGGGGTCCCTTCCCGATATGAGGGTGGTCCTGTTCGGCGACCATCCCACCGTCCTGCCCCGGGAATCCATGGAGAACAGCAGGGTCGACTACGTTCTCACCGGAGGGGACTACGACTTTCTCTTACTCAACTTAGTCGAGCACCTTGAGGGTAGAGGAGAGTTGGAACCCGGAATATGGTTCAGAGATAAGGGAGGAATAAAGAACACCGGGTCCTTCGAGCTGAGGCACGATATCAACATGCTCCCCTTCGTGGACAGGGAGCTGACGAAGTGGTGGCTCTACGCAGAGAAGAATGGGAACTACAAGGAGACGCCAGGGACCTACCTGATGGCAGGAAGAGACTGTTGGTGGCATCGCTGCAGCTTCTGTGCCTGGGTCTGTTTATTTCCCACCTACAGGGTCCAGAGACCCGAGAGGGTGGTCGACGAGATCGGCATGCTCATCGAGAAATACCGATTCAAGGAGATCTTCGACGATACGGGTACGTTTCCAGTCGGCAGGTGGCTTAGGAAGTTCTGTCAGTTGATGATCAAGAGGGACTACGCATCCCGGGTCAAGTTCAGCTGCAACACCAAGTTTGGAAGGCTGAGCCGAGAGGACTACCGGCTCATGAAGCGCGCCGGCTTTCGGATGCTCCTATTCGGGCTCGAATCGGCGAATCAGAGGACCTTGGACAGGCTGAACAAGGGATTCACGGTTGATCAGATAGTCAGGGAGTGCCGTATCGCCACCGAGGAGGGATTGGACGTTCACGTGACCATCATGGTCGGCTACCCGTGGGAGACCCGCGATGATGCGTTGAGGACGCTGGGGCTGGCGAAGATGCTCATGGAGAGGGGCTGGGCCCTCACGCTCCAATCCACGTTGGTGATCCCCTACCCCGGTACCCCGTTGTACGAGGAGGCGATGAGGGAGGGCTGGTTCAGGATAGACCCGAAGGATTATGACCGATACGATATGTCCGAGCCCGTCCTCACCACTGCCGATATGGAGCCCGGGGAGGTGGTGAAGATCTGCGATGGGATATACAGGATATTCCTGTCCCCTAGATACATCCTCACGCATCTTAAGCGCGTCCGTTCTTGGGGTGATCTCACGTACACCCTCCGAGGTATGAACCAGGTCTTGGGCCACATCAAGGACTTCTCCAGGTAGACAATCCTCGAGCCAAGCATAAACGCCCACCCTCGAAAGTAAGATAAGTGAGCTCTCAGAGGAAGAAGGTATGAAACGATATCTCACCCTGGCGTTGTCTATTCTCGTTGTCACCACCCTGGCTCTTCCGATCAAGCACGCCACAGCCTTTCCCACCGAACTCCACATCAGGAGCATCCAGATATCGCCCTCGGAGATCCACCCGGGAGATACGGTCACCATAAGTGTAACCTTTGCTGACTGGGGTCATAACGCGCTCAACATTCGCTCGAACCTGAAGATAGGTTCGACGGACCCCTTCACCGCCATCAGCCCAACCCTTGTGCCGGTTGGGGACCTGGGTCCCGACGAGGCGAAGACCATAAACTACTATCTGATCGTGTCGGAATCGGCCGAAGCGAAGCCCTACCCCCTCACGCTCGAGGTGACCTATCTAGGTTCGGCGCCCGTGGTTAGCACCTACCAGAACGAGACCCACTGGCTCTGGAGGGAGTCCGTCCTGTCCAGCGTGATCTCCATCGAGGTGAAGGAGATCAAGGACGCTCTTCTGGTCGTCCGCGATATCAGCGTTGTCCCCAGCGACGCACGACCAGGTCAGGAAGTGAAGATCAATGCCACGATTGCTAACGTCGGGGAGGTGGTGGCCAGAGACGTTAGGACCAGGCTTAAGACACAGCTGGAATACCCATTCTCGCCCACAAGCCCCACTCTCCACTCCTTGGGAGATATCGAGCCTCAGGTGGAAGTGGGTCTGAGCTACTCTTTGTTGGTATCGGGATCCGCCGAGGCGAAGCCATATACCTTGGAGATCGAGATCTCATACACGGATCGATACCACAAGACCGTCAGTCAAGGGGAGAGTGTGGGCCTGTCAATCCACAGCATTACGAACTTCCGACTGTTAAACCTCCCATCTCCCATAGTTGCTGAACAGGGGGAGTGGGTCGACGTTGAGGCTGACCTTCTGTTGATTGGGACGGGATCGGCGAGATTTGTGACGGTAGGGGTAGCTGAGAACCAGACGGGCCCGTTCGCTCTCGGCTCTGGGAGTGAGGAGTATATCGGCGAGGTGGACCCCGATAGCCCGGTACCCTTCGTCGTAGGCTTTTCCGTGAAGCCAGACGCGACTCCAGGGGATTACTCTCTACGGGTAGAGATCACCTACTGGAACGAGTATAATGAGGTGCTGAAGACCACGAAAGAGATACCGGTCTCCGTTGTCGAGGCCATCGAAGAGGCCCCGTCTAGGGGGGTCGCCGGGTCTTTCTGGGATTTGCTCAGGATAATCTTGGGAGTTAGGCCCTAAATGGTTTTGGCCGTCGAGGGAGGTTAAGGTCCTGAGGCTTTCGATAATCATCCCTGCCTACAACGAGGAAAAGCGGATACCAAATCTGGTAGAGAAGGCCAGAAAGACGCTCGATGGGTTAGGGATCGATCATGAGCTGATCGTCGTCGACGACGGTAGCGCTGATCGTACCCATGAGGTGGCTATGGGACTGGCGGAAACCGACAACTCGGTGAAGGTGGTCCACTACAGCACAAACAGGGGAAAGGGCCACGCGATCCGACAAGGCTTCCTGGCATCATCGGGAGACCTGATATTATGCATGGATGCTGACATGGGGCCGATGGTCCACAACATCAAGAAGTTCATAGACGTGTTGGCTAATGGTGCTGATGTCGTCGTTGGATCAAAGAGGCACCCGAGCTCTCGAGTCAGGTACCCCATCTATAGGAGGTTTCTGAGCGCTGGTTTCAACTCGCTGGTGAGGCTCTTCTTCGGGCTTCCACTCGCTGACTCCCAGGCTGGTTTCAAGCTGTACAAGCGAGAGGTGTTGGAAACGGTTCTCCCAAAGCTCTTGATGAAGCGATTCGCCTTTGAGGTTGAGATGATGGCTAACGTCTCGAGGAAGGGCTTCAACGTTGTTGAGGCACCCATCGTCTACACCCATGAGGGAAGCCACCTCACTGTGGGGGATGTCTTTTGGATGGGGGTCGATCTCATCGCCATATTCTACAGGATGCACATGACGGATACGTACCGTTAAGAAAGGTGATGAGATGAGGGTGGCTCGAGCACTCGTGACCGGTGGTGCGGGCTACATCGGTTCCCACCTCGTGGACCGGCTCATGGAGCAGGAATGGAGGGTGAGGGTCGTCGACAACCTGAGCAGCGGCTCAAGGAGGAACATACAGCGGTGGTTCGATCATCCGCGTTTCGAATTCTTGGTAGGAGATCTCAAGGATGCCGGGCTCGTCGAAAGGTCAACCAGTGATGTCGAGATGGTTTTTCATCTAGCCAGTAATCCCGAGGTGAGGGTTGGCGAGGTTGATCCAAGCGTTCACTTTCGGGAGAACCTGTTAGCCACCTTCAACGTCTTGGAAGCCATGCGTGAGAGCGGAAAAGCTAAAACGATCGTCTACTATTCCACCTCCACGGTTTACGGTGAGCCCGAGTTGTTGCCTACTCCGGAGGATTACGGTCCCCTCTTGCCCATATCCACCTATGGCGCATCGAAGCTGGGGTCGGAAGCCCTTATAAGCGCCTACTGCCACACCTTCGACCTCCGGGCGCTGATCCTCCGTGTAGCTAACGTCGTGGGCGGTCGCCAGAGCCATGGAGTGATCGTCGACTTCATCCGCAAGCTTAGGGATAACCCGAAGAGGCTTGAGATACTCGGCGACGGAACTCAGAAGAAGTCCTACCTGTTCATCGACGACTGCATCGACGCCACGCTTATAGCTCTCGAACGATTCGCAGCGCAAGATCGTTCCACTGAGGTGTATAACATTGGATCTCCAGATCAGGTGGGCGTAAGGCGAATCGCCGAGATCATCATCGAGGAGATGGGGTTGAAGGATGTGAAGCTGGAGTTTTTGGGCGGACCCGAGGGGCGTGGATGGAAGGGGGACGTAAAAACCATGATGCTTTCGGTGGATAAGATCGCGAGAATCGGGTGGAGGCCCCGCTACTCGAGCGAGGAAGCGGTTAAGGTCGCTTCCCGCCAGTTGTTGGGTTGATGCCTAGCCCTTTAACCTCATACTCAATCAGTGCATATTGCGATATTCCGAAGTTGCTCTTTCTAGGACCCCAGCAGTGAGGTCTTAGAATCGGCACCCAGTAGTTTCGATCGTTATACCGACGTATAACCCGGCTCGTACCATGTAGCTACGCCTAAATTCCAAGAGTCGAGACGATCGCGTGATGATTTCAGGAAAGGGGAGCAATTTCTTGCCATCAAACCTCTGAACTGAAGTACGCCATTCGAGTAGTCCACGAGGTACGCAAG
>JBHIEI010000022.1:0-18887 GCA_046760555.1 Bathyarchaeia archaeon | reverse complement strand
AGGCTCTCATCGAGGAGCGATGGCCGGAGTTGATGGTGGAGGGGAGGAGGGAGGAGAGAAGGGGCTTACCTCCTCTACCGAACGCATCCAAGTATCGCGAAATCAGAACGAGGTTCGCGCCGAACCCTGACGCCCCTCTCCACCTTGGTAGCGCCAGACCCTCCATCATCAGCTGTGAGTATGCGAGGGAGTACGATGGTCGATTCCTGCTTCGCTTCGAGGACACGTCCCCATCGGTTAAGCCTCCAGTTCCCGAGGTGTACGACATGATCACGACCGATCTCGAATGGCTGGGTGCCAAGCCCGATGAGACCTATTATCAGTCGGGCAGGCTCGAGCTGTACTACAGATGGGCTAGGGAGGGGATAACCATCGGGAAGCTCTACGTTTGCACCTGTGACCCCAGGATCTTCAAAGAGCGGTGCCTGCAGGGCAAACCGTGCCCCTGCAGGGGCCTATCTCCCGCCCAGAACATGGAGCGATGGGAGGGGATGCTCGATGGTACATACGCCCAGGGGGAGGCGGTGGCAAGGGTCAAGACGGACCTCGCCCATCCGAATCCGGCGGTCAGGGACTGGCCCGCACTGCGAATCGATGAAGCCCCCCACCCAAGAACGGGAACGAGGTTCAGGGTCTGGCCCCTTTACAACTGGGGTTCCGCTATCGATGATCACGAACTGAGGATCAGCCACATACTCCGCGGAAAGGAGCACGAGGTTAACACCCTCAGGCAGCGATACCTGTACGATCATTTCGGGTGGGATTTCCCCGAGGTCATCCACCATGGGAGGATCGGCATCAGAGATGCCCTGTTGAGCAAGTCGGAGATAAAGAGGGGGGTCGAAGACGGGACCTACGACGGATGGGACGATCCTAGACTCTTCACTCTCGCGGCCCTGAGGAGGAGGGGGATCCAACCCGAGGCCATCCGAAGGATGGTGATCGAGGTGGGAATAAAGCCGGTGGATGTCACCGTGAGCCTGAAAACACTGGACGCGTACAACCGTTTCATCGTGGAGCCGATTGCCAACCGCTACTTCTTCGTCTCTGACCCGGTTAGGTGTGAGGTGAGGGGTCTCAAGCGGAGCTACACCTCCAAGCTCAACTTGCACCCGAGCCACCCCGAAAGGGGGGTGCGTGTATTGCGGGTCAGGGAGAAGGGTGGGGCGGCCACACTTGTGGTGGAGCGCCGCGATGCTAGAGCGCTCAGGGTGGGAAGTATCGTCAGACTCATGGGATTGTTCAACGTGAGGGCTGATCGGGTCGCTGAAGATGAGATCGTTGTCTCCTTTGTCAGCGAGCCCTACGAGGATGCGAGGGAGTGGCGTGTCCCGCTGATTCACTGGCTTCCATTTGGCGTGGGCATCGAAACATCCGTGCTACTACCGGATGGAGCAGTGATCCGTGGGGTCGCCGAGGCGAGATGTGGGGAGCTCAACGTGGGCGAAGTGGTCCAGTTCGAGAGATTCGGTTTCGTGCGCATCGACCGTGTAGATAGGCGAGTGATAGCCTGTTTTGCCCACAAATAGGTGCTAGCTTTTATAGTTCATCCCTAAAAGTCTTTTCAAGGTTGTCAAAACCCACCAAGCTTCACGTCAGGTTCGAGGTCCCAGAGGAATTGGCTAAGGCGGGGTACGAAGCCCTAAAGATCGCTCACGAGAGCGGGAAGGTCAGAATAGGGACAAACGAGACGACGAAGTCTATCGAGAGGGGTTTGGCGAAGCTGGTGGTGATAGCTGACGACGTCGAGCCCCCAGAGATAGTGGCACACCTGCCGCTCCTCTGCGATGAGAGGAAGGTGCCGTTTATCTACGTCCCCAGTAAAAGGGAGCTGGGAACCTCGGCGGGTATCGACGTCGCCTCGGCCTCTGCTTGCATAATCGATCCAGGAGAGGGGGCCGAGCTTCTCAAGGAAATACTGGCGAGGTTAAAGAAGGTCAGAGAAACCGCATGAGCGAGAAGGGGAGGGAGGGACCAACCCCAGCCGAGGTCGTTAAGATCATCGGTAGGACAGGGTCCACCGGGGAGATCATACAGGTTAGAGCTCGCATTCTGGAGGGGAGGGAGAGGGGAAGGATCATAGCGAGGAACGTCAGGGGTCCGGTGAGGCTCGGGGACATTCTGATGCTGATGGAGACGAGGAGGGAGGCCTCCAAGATCTCGGCGAGAAGGTAGATGCCCAAGGTATATCCGTGTTCCTTCTGTGGCCGAGATATCCGTCCCGGATCAGGTATAGTCTGGGTCAAAAGGGACGGTACCGTTTATCGTTTCTGCTCCTCTAAGTGCCGCAGGAACATGCTTATGCTTAAACGAGACCCTCGAAAGCTGAAGTGGGCGAAGTCCCGTAGAGGGTCATAGGCGCGACCGAGATTCGTCAAATCGAATAACGGAAGATTATTCAGCCTACCGGTAGACTTAGAACATGTTAAGCAGAATCGTCGATCTGCTCTGGGGATCTCTATCATCGATAGAAAAGGGGCTGGTCATCTCTACGCTACTGATCTACGCGGTTATGGCTGTGTACAGCCCATCCGCCCGAGGTCACGTGCTCGACGGGCTGAACACCGGTACCAAGATGCTGGTCAGAGTATCGCTCCTCATCCTAGCTGGCATCTTTCTCGGAGCCATCGTCGGGACCGTGCTCCCAAAAGAGCTGATAGCCCGATCTATAGGCGGAAGATCGGGGATCACCGGGATCCTACTCGGGACACTGATAGGCTCGATGATTCCCGGTGGTCCATACGTTGTCTTCCCCTTGGTGGCGTCCTTCTACTCCGCCGGAGCCAGCATTCCAGCCTTGATCGCCATGGTCTTCGCTTGGACCTGTGTGGCCGTCACTCGGTTACCCTTTGAGCTGGGCATCATGAGCGCGGTTGGAGGTCAGCGTTTCGTACTCTACAGGCTCATGTTGGGGATACCCCTTCCCATCATCGCGGGACTCCTAGCAGGTCTACTGATAGGGACGAGATTCTAGGTCTCGGATCCGAAGATTATCGGGATCTCGTATCTCGCACTCTCGGGGCTGTCCGAAGCATGGACCACATTCTTCATGATCCCGAGCCCGAGGTCGTGCCTGATGGTGCCTTGCTTAGCCTCCTTTGGATCGGTGGCTCCTATCATCCCTCTGACAACCCGTATCGCTCCTTCGCCCTCAAGGACCATGGCGACTATCGGACCTGACAGTATGTAGTCCACGAGATCCGCGTGGAATGGTTTTCCCCTGTGCACACTGTATAGATCTTCGCCTTGTTTCCTGCTCAATCTAACCATTTTCAGATCGACTATCTTTAACCCACTCTTCTCGACCCTCCTCACCACCTCTCCGACGAGCCCCCTCTTCACGGCATCAGGCTTAACAAATAGCAGTGTTCTTTCGGTCTTTGCCATCGCTTGTTTTTGGTCGCTGCACATAAATATCTGAATACGGTAGAATAGTGGTCTTGTATGCCTACTCGACAACCGATCGTGACGGTCCTGGGACATGTCGAGCTGAAATAAGCCTCCGTCTAACCTTCTAATTAATTAGAGTATCCCTCCGATAGCAACGAGCGAGAAAAGGCAAAGACGACGCTTTGTTTCACGATTACCTAGTCGATGTATTCAGCCCGTCATGACGGTTCCCTATTGCCATTGGCATTCCTCCCCTCCTAATCCTTTTCCAAACCACCTCTCAGGATGGGGATGTGGGTGATGGGGAGAGAACTTACATCCCCCAGAAGTGGGTGACCGATACACGCTCCGGATCTTTCATCACGAAGTTCCCATAGCCCTCTTTCAGAAACCCGTCTTCGACGGGTTTCTGCCATTGCTTTATAACCATTGAGGAGACGTTGGAGATTCCTCTTCTTTCTCTCGATGGGAAATCCCATCCTCTCATGAAAGATCTCCCCCTTATGGCCGCATACGAGAACTTCGCTAAGAGACGTCGCCAAAGAAGAGTATGAATGATGGAATTCATCTAAGTCGCTTAGCCTCGATTCCTTACTGGCCGACGCCCAAGGACTCGTTGCCAGTGCCGGTGGCTTAACTTTGCGTCTCGCATAAAAGAGCATTACGCAATAAGCTTTGGTGGTCCTTCATGGCGATAAGGTGTCCCGTGGTGACGGTATTAGGGCATGTCGACGTAGGTAAGACTCTACTCTTGGACCATATCCGTAAGACTTCGGTGCAGGCACGAGAGGCGGGCGGTCTCACTCAACACGTGGGGGCCAGCTTCTTTCCGGTCGATACCCTGATCCGGATCTGTGGACCTCTGCTGGAGAAAGTAAAGGGAAGAATCAAGATCCCTGGGCTTCTGGTTATCGACACCCCGGGTCACGAGATATTCACGAACCTCAGGAAGAGGGGAGGGGCCGTCGCCGACATCGCGATCCTGGTCATCGACATCGTTTCTGGCGTACAGGCACAGACACACGAATCGATCGATATCCTGAGGCTTAGAAAGACGCCGTTCATAGTCGCCGCCAACAAGATCGATCTCATACCAGGATGGAGCCCCCTTGCGGATCACCCCGTGATGGAATCCTACAGCAGGCAGGAACCTGGTGTAAGAACTGAATTGGACGGAAAGATCTACGAGATGATCGGCGATCTTAGCAAGCTCGGATTCAAGGCGGACAGATTTGATAGGGTCAAGGACTTTACCAAGAATGTCGCGATCGTGCCCGTCAGTGCTAAAACGGGGGAGGGTATAGTCGAACTACTGTCGGTCCTGGTGGGGCTCTCGCAGCAGTATCTGACGGGCGAGCTTTTAACCACGACGGGCCCCGCCAAGGGCTCGGTACTCGAGGTCAAGGAGGAAACCGGGCTGGGCACCACCATCGACACGATCATACACGACGGGGTCATACGCGAGGGCGATCGCTTAGTTATAGGTGGCAAAACGGATCCGATAGTCACGTCTGTGCGCGCTCTGCTCATGCCCAGACCGCTCGATGAGATTCGGGATCCTCGTTATAGATTTCAGAGAGTCGAGGTTGTCCACGCAGCTGCTGGTGTCAAGATCGCTGGACCGAATCTGGACAGCGCTCTGGCGGGATCCCCCGTTTACGTGATTCCACCAGATGAGGATGAGACGAGGTTGGTCTCGATGGTGAAAGAGGAGATAGAGAAGATTCTCATAAAAACCGACAAGATCGGTGTGGTTGTCAAGGCCGACGCCCTCGGCTCCTTGGAGGCGCTCATCGGATTCTTGTCGGAAAAGGGGGTGAAGGTCAGGATGGCCGATGTGGGCGACGTCTCTAGGAGAGACATCGTTGAGTCTTCGGTCGTAAGATCCAAGGATCCATCCTATGGGGCGGTTCTAGCTTTCGGCGTCAAGGTTCTCCCCGACGCTCAAGAGGGGGCTCTGACTCATGACGTCCGAATCATCACCCATGATGTCATGTACCAACTGGTCGATGAGTACCTCGAGTGGTCCAGAAGCATCAAGATGACCAAGAAAAGAGAGGAGATGGAGAAGCTCGTCAGACCCGGTAAGATCGAGGTTCTGAGGGGTTTCGTTTTTAGGAGATCGAAGCCAGCTATATTTGGGGTAAAAGTCGTCGCCGGAATGATCGAGCCTAAGTCCCCGATGGTCAACCAAGACGGGGTAGATGCGGGGGATGTGATGCAGATTCAGGAAAAGGGTGAAACTATCGCGAGAGCGACCGTTGGGATGGAGGTCGCGATTTCGATGATGAAGCCGATAATCGGAAAACATCTGAATGAGGGCGATGTTCTCTACGTGGCAGTCCCTGAGAGGGATGCTAAACTCTTAATGACAAGATTCAAATCAGATCTCTCATCCGATGAGTTAGAGGCATTAGAAGAGCTAGTCGGAATAATGCGTAAGACCAACCCTCTATGGGGTGTGTAGTGTGTCGGGTGCCTCCGTTTCCCTTTTAACCTGAGCACATAGGATGTATAGTTTGAACCTTGGCTAAGTTCGTCCTGGTTGTTTCGGATCCCAGATCGGGGAAATCGAAAAGCTACAGCCTTGAGGGAGATAAAACCGTTCCTCTAGTGGGTAAGGAAATTGGTGACTCGGTGGATGGATCTGTAATCGGTCTCCCTAAAGGTAAGATCAGGATAACCGGAGGGACCGATAAGGATGGCTTCCCGATGCTGCCCAGTGTTTCGGCGGGTGTAAAGAAACGGATCATACTCTCTAAGGGGCGAGCTCATAGGAGCACGAAACGCCAGGGACAGAGGAAGGCGAAGATGATTCGCGGTAGAATGATCACGGAGGACATCTATCAGATCAATGCGACAATCGTGGAGGAGAAGGGGAAGAAAAGGAAGCCCAGTAAGGCTTCCCGCAAGTCCAAAAAGTAGAACCCACTTAGGTCCTCCCATTCGTTAGAAATCTGATCACCGAGGTGGCGGATCTAAAGGAAATCGCGTCCTAAGGCTTCGGGTCAAACAAATGAGGTGAAGGAGGAAGTTATGCCCAGATCTACCAGAGCCCTTCTATTGGTTCCGTTGATAGTCTTTGTTGTGGCGACTTTCTTTGGGTTGGGATACCTGGTGACTCTCATCCTCAGAGTGCCTTTTAGTTTGGGTTTGGCACTTCCAATCCGTTTGCTCGGTATGCCTCTGCTTGCCTCCGGCTTCCTCTTCTTTGGTTGGATTTTCAGGTATAGAAGGGCAGTTGACATCCTCGTCTCCACGTATGTAACCTTGTCAAAGGTGAGGAGAGGGACTCTTTTGGAAGGGCGGTTAGGCAGGACAGAGCCTCTCCTGATCCAAGGACCGTACAAATACGTTAGGCATCCATTATACTTTGGCGTAGTGGTAATCGTTCTCGGCTGGTGGCTACTGCTGGACTGCAGTTTTCTACTCGTTTCGGCAATGTTCCTATTATTATGGTTTAACTTCGTAGTAGCCAGTTTCGAGGAGAAAGAGCTCAAAGCCATATTCGGAGAACAATACCAGCAGTACACAAAGGAAGTCCCCAAGATGATTCCTTTCACCAAACGTGGCAAGAGATAGGTAGATCTTACTGCATTCGAGTACATTTCAAGCCTTATGTGGATCTTGGCAAGAATTTGGAACGGCTGGTGGTAGCTTACCGCCAGTCGTAAGATCCCCCAAGTGAGCGGGACACCGAGGGAGTTGGATCGAGGTATGAAGAGTATTCTATTTCGCCGTTAGAAAATCAGCTATGTTCGAAACCAACTTGTAGTTGTCCGATGTGTAGCAGTAGGGCTCTGTTAGAAAAGTTTGATCCCCTATTGCCAAGACCCTATCATTAGACGCCAGCACCATAGGGGAGTAAACTTTCTCGATATGGCTTGCGGAGGAGAAGGTGCTATTGCTCGTGTAGGCTATTTCGTTGCCCGACGAATAGATATGCTCGGCCGTGTAGAATACGAGCCTTTCAAGCCCCTCGGTTACATTTGCCTCTTCGAAATCGTCTACGAAGATGAACCTATAGTTACCATCGTTCTCCTCGAGGTTGTAAAGATAGCCGTTTGCAAAGACGACGCCGAATTCAGCTGACAGGGAGTTTATGTTGCTCGGCTCTCCTCTCGTTGGATCTTGGATTAGAAGCAACTTTCCGCCGTTTTTGGTGAAGTTATGCAGAGTTCCAGCCTCATCCTCTGTAAATGAAGCCGCAGGAGAGATCACCACGAAGGAGCTGGCATTTTCAAGCTTTGCACTTAAGGTGTGGGGATACGTTAGGTACCTTACCGTGTGGTTCCTTGAAACTATCTCGGCGAGAAGTATGTTCAGGTCTTCTCGATCGATCTTATTGTTGTGGGAGAGATCGATAAGCACAACGTCCACCTCTTCATCAACCGAACGCTCGGAGGAGGGTACGAAAGTGCTATTGTAGGTGGTGATGGTACCCCTCTGGGGCTGGGGCATATAAAGGTAGTAGAAGCGTGGCAGGGTGTCAAAATCCTCAATTCCCGTAAACCCCTGTTCAGAGGCTGCCTCGAAGCGCTCGTTGAGCACCTCTACCTCGTAATCCGTAATGTTGGCTAGGTTTGCCGCCTTATCAATGGCGTCAATAGACGATCCAAGGGCGTCTATCAGTCCATATTGGGCGGCTTCACTACCGGTATAGAACAGTGCCTTCGACAGCTCCGTCCTGTCCAGTTTTAACTGGGTCCTGTGAGTCGTGACAGCCTCGATGAACTCCTCTAGGAGCATGTTGAGCTGACGTATGATACCCATTTTCGAGATCCCGGTGCGCTTAAAGGGTCCTGTTTCTATAAGCGTTTCATTGGGGGGCATTTTGTCATACGGCCATTCGACAATCACGCCTATGTTGCCAATCCAGGATCCGGGCGTGGCGTAGATGTAGCTAGCCGATACCGCAACGTAGTATGCGCCAGATGGACCTTCCATTATCCACGCAACGATGGGCTTTGCTTCCTTGAGCCTAAGTAGAGACATGTAGACTTCTTGCACGGACGAAACCTCTCCTCCGGGACTGTCGATTTTCAAGACGACGGCCTTTATGGTTTCATTCGTTTTGGCATGGCTAATCATCTTGACCATTTGGTCGGAGGACTCAGGTCCTATGTATCCGTTTATTTCGATGACACCAATGAGGGGTTTCCGGGGAAACAGCAGGGGTGTGAATAGCGCGGCCGAAACGACTGAAATCAAAGCCACTATGACGACGAGCAGGGCGATAGCAGTAACCTTGCTTAGACCAAGACGTCTCTTCTCGGTTGCCTCCATTTTACTATATATATGGATGGAGGTGTTAAATCAAGTGTTGGGCTCGAAGGAGAGCGAGGGAGCAAAGTGTTTTTTGGCCCTCTACTCTAAGACGATCTCCCTGTCCTGGAAGTTCTGCTGATACATCCTCATGACTTTAAGGAGTGCCCTGGTGCGCCCCTCCACCTCCGCTTGGCGTACCTGAGCTCACCGTCGAAGAGCTCGCGCACCGCCTCAACGTCCGCCCTCGTGTGGACCTCAGGGTTCAGGACGCCCAGCACCGTGAACCAATGGGACTTCAGCCTCTGCAGAACATCCGAAAGCCATTTCTTGGTCGTGGCGGCCCCGTGACGAGAGAGGATGTCGGACAAGGCGTCACAGCATGCGATAGCCTGTCCTTCCCAGCCCTCTAAGGATTGGTGAGCATCCATCAGCGTTGTATTGAGGTCGCTGAGGACCTCCAGCCCTCTGACCGCATAGACGTTCTCTCTGCCCAGTGCGATCTGATCGGATGCAGGATGGCACACGATGAGCCGCACCAACCTAGGATAGGACTTAGTGAGATCGAGAACCCCGGGGTCGCTGGTAAGGTAACAGGTTGGGCGACCGTCCAGGACCGACTGCCTAGCGAAGCCCTCCAGGAATCGGGTTCTCTCATCGCAGGGGGGACATGAGGAGAGCGGCATAGCCCGCTGGTATCCCACCGTATAAGAGCTCGTCAACGCTCTTGTCACCAGTCGGTACTCGATCTGTGGTGACTATCTTCTCGCAGTAGGGGTCCCCGAACTTATGCATGGATTTCGTCAGGTGGTAGCGAGCCTTGAGGTGAACGGAGTACTCCATGTCTATCCCCACGAGTGAGGCTGTTACTTTGGTTGCTTCGGATATATCTTCTAAAGTGTTGCCAGTAAACCCTAATTCCCTTTTTTTGTTGAGCTTCAACTCTCTACAAAATCTCCAAGAAGAGTTGCCGATGGGTAACCCTCATCTTTGAACGAAGAATCGCTTGATCGCCGACATAGGAATGCCAATCATGTGTTCACCACTGCCCAATTGGCTACCCCTCTTGGCTACCCCTCTCGGTGGTTTTTAATCGGTCAGTGGGCATTTAGTTCTGATCCACGTAATGCCGCAACTGGAGTCACAGCCAGAACTTAACATAGGTACCTTGGGTCATGTCGATCACGGGAAGACGACACTGGTACAGGCGATCACAGGGGTTTGGGCGGCTAAGCACAGCGAGGAGCTTCGAAGGGGGATCACGATCAAGCTTGGGTATGCCGACGCGGAGATACGAAGGTGTCCGAACTGCTCGGCTCCCGAGTGCTACACCACCCTAAGAGAGTGCCCGCACCATAAGACGAAGACCGAGTTCTTGAGGGCCGTGAGCTTTGTGGATGCACCGGGGCATGAGCTGCTAATGACCACAACCTTGGCTGGTACCGTTGTTATGGATGGCGCTCTCTTTGTAATCGCCGCTGACGAGAAATGCCCACAGCCACAGACCCGTGAGCACCTGGTCGCTGCGGAGATCGCTGGGGTGAAGGATGTGATTGTGGCTCAGAACAAGATCGATGTTGTGAGTAGGGAGGATGCGATTAAGAGCTATCGGGAAATCAGTGAATTCGCAGAGGGAACGATCCTAGGAGGGGCGCCCATCATCCCCGTATCGGCTCAGCATGGCGCAAACGTGGACCTGTTGATTGAGGCGATCGAAAATTATTTACCGACCCCCAAGCGAGATCCATCGAAACCTCCGATCATGCCGGTAATCAGATCATTTGATGCTAACCGGCCCGGAACACCAGGGGATAAGATCATCGGCGGGGTCATAGGTGGTAGTCTGGTTCAGGGCGTTTTCAGAGTAGACGACGAGATCGAGATAAGACCGGGTGCATACGTTGAGAGTGCTGGGAGTTACGAGCCGCTTGCCACAATGATCTCTAGTTTACGCGCCGGGGGTCGTGGGGTTGAGGAAGCGAGACCGGGGGGGCTGATCGGGGTCGGAACCCTGTTGGATCCATCGCTTACCAAGGGGGACGGACTGGTGGGAAACATCGCTGGTAAACCTGACATGCTTCCTGATGTACGCGATGAATTGACGATAGAATACCACCTCCTAAAGCATGTCGTTGGAACACAGGAGATAATCAAGGCCGAACCCATTACCAAGGGGGAGACTCTCGTTCTGAATGTGGGAGCGGCGAGAAGCCAGGGAAATACAGTGTCCGTGACAAGGGATCTCATCGAGGTGAAGTTATCGACACCGGTTTGTGCGGAGGTTGGTAGCAGAGTGGCGATCAGCAGAAGGATCCTTGGGCGTTGGCGTCTTGTGGGCTACGGATCGATAGCATAGGAAATGCGCAGGGTGGTGATTGTCGACTCCAACTTCCTTTTTCTCCCAACCGAGTTTAAGGTTGACGTGATAGGACAAATCGAAGAAGTCTTGTCAAGAAGGGTAAGGTTGGTCCTACCAAGACCAGCATACGACGAGGTCAGGAAAAGGGCCTCCCTCGGCTCCCCGAAGGAGAGAAGACAGGCTTTAATGGCCATGGAATTGGGAAGGAAATGGAGCGATATACTGGATGTTGAGCTTAAGCCCGGAGAAACGGTGGACGAGCTCATCCAGAGACTTGCCGTCGAGCTTCACGGTATCGTGGCAACCAACGACAAGGAGCTGAGGAGAGAGCTGAGGGGAAAGGGGATCCCGGTGATTTTTTTGAAGCAGAGGTCACACCTTGTGGTGGACGGGGCCACCGAGATCTAGGGATCAGCTAAAAGCTTTTTAGGCTTCACAGACGCTAACTTCTCGACGAATGTTCAAGCTCATGGAGCTAGAGGGAGTGGTGAGGATCCCCCCCAGAGACTTTGGTCGGCGTCTGAAGGATGTTGCTCTAGCCGAGCTCGAGGATATGTACGTTGGAATGATCGACAAGAGGTTGGGGTACGTCACGGCCGTGGTAGACGTCAAGATAGATCCTGTAGGTCGCCTCGTCTTGGGCGATGGGGCCTCTTACCATAAGGTCTCCTTTACGGTGTTGACGTTTTATCCTGAGCTCAAGGAGATCGTTGATGGAGAGGTGACCGAGATAACCGATTTCGGAGCCTTTGTTCGCTTGGGACCCATTGATGCCATACTACACGTCTCCCAGGTCATAGACGATTTCATTTCCTACGACGAGAAGTCGCGAACGCTTATGGGGAAGGAGACTGGGAGGAGGGTTGAGGTGGGAGATAGCATCCGGGTGAGGATAACCGTTGTATCCTTCTCCGCTGGAGGGGTGGGTAAGATAGGCGTCACGTCCCGGCAACCCTTTCTGGGTAAAGCTGAGTGGATCGAAGAGGATCTGAAAAAGCTGAGGGGATAATGCCCGAGAGAGCATGCAGGATCTGTCGTACAGTCACCAATGAGAGCGTCTGCCCAAACTGTGACAGCAAGGACTTGAGCCGGGATTTCGTCGGTATCGTCTCGATTTTTGATGGGGATGGGTCGCAGATCGCTAGAAAGATGGGGATAAAGAAGAGCGGCCGCTATGCTATCCGAGTTCGCTGATAGGGATAGGGAAGTTGGCGAAGATCTTTACGATGAGTTAAGGAAACCGCTAGGGCAGCTGGTAAGAGATGCGAAGGAGGCTGCCTCCCTTGTCAAGGCAGAGAAGCCGAGGAAAATAATCTTCGTCGGGGACTCAGTAACCAGGAGGCTTGTAGAGATGATAACCCCAGACGTGATCATCCTCGACAACAGAATCATGAGAAAACCCATTGAGCCGTTACCCCTTAAAACCCAGACCACTATCTATGTTGCAAATCCTAGAGGACGGGTTTCGGCTGAGTCTTGGCGCGCCATAGATCTGGCGATTGGCTCGAATAAACAGGTTAAGGTGGTCGTACGCGGCGAGGAGGATCTGCTGGCACTTCCCGCAATTCAACTGGCTCCAGAGGGATCAATCGTTCTATATGGTCAACCGAAGCACGGTGTTGTCGTGGTAAGCGTGGACAAGGTGGTGAAGCGTAGGGTTCGCTCGCTTCTCAGGAGGATGGCTGTCCTGAATGAGTAGCAGGTTAAAGATTGGAGTCATTTCAAAAAGACGCAACCTCGCCCTAGATAGGGAGGAGGTGGTGATAGGGATCGGATGCGTCTCGACGCCTTCTAGGCAGAGGGTGAGGGAGGAGGTGGCCAAATTGTTTGGGTCGAAGCCCGATGCCGTCTTCATAAGAAGATTGATCACGACGAGTGGTAAACCCGATGTCATCTCTGAAGTTCATATATACGATGACGCAGAGAGAGCCCTCCAGATCGAACCCGAGTATATTCGATTAAGAAAGACCCCATCTCCAGAGGGGGAGGGTGAACATGCCGAGGGAGGAGCTGAGGGAGAAGGAAGCTAAGGAAAAGAGGAGGTCTAAGGTTAAGATACACTCCTTCTATGCTCTCCAAGGAAAGGGGATCAAAAGGATACGAGAGTTCTGCCCCAAGTGCGGACCCGGCTATTTTCTGGCGGAGCATAGCGATCGTCTGGTCTGCGGAAACTGTGGCCACACCCTTCCTAAGCCTGAACGCCAGCCGGATGCCTAAAAAGGAACTTTGTCTGGGTATAGAATCGACCGCAGACGATTTCGGAGTTGGCGTTGTATCCTCCGACGGCGAGATTCTGGCTAACGTATCCGATGCCTACACGCCCATCAGAGGGGGGATTCACCCAAGAGAGGCGGCTCGTCATCACGCGAAGGTGGCATGGAGGGTGATTCGACGGGCCCTCGAAAAGGCAGGGGTGAAGGCTAGGGATGTCGATGTCTTTGCGTTCTCTCAGGGTCCTGGGATGGGACCCTGCCTACGCACAGGGGCCACCGTCGCGAGGGCGTTGAGCGTTTACTTCAATGCACCGCTAGCGGGCGTCAACCACTGTGTGGCCCACATCGAGATAGGGAGATTATTGACCGATTGTCGAGATCCCATAGCTCTATACGTTTCCGGGGGTAACACGCTGGTCTCTGGATTCGAGGACGGCAGATATCGGATCTACGGGGAGACCCTCGATATTGCCGTGGGTAACTGTCTCGATGTCTTTGCACGAGAGGTCCGACTTCCATATCCGGGAGGTCCTGCCCTAGAAAAGATGGCGGAGAGGGGGAAGGAGCTGGTCCCTCTACCCTATGCGGTGAAGGGGATGGACCCCTCCTTTAGCGGTCTGTTGACAGCAGCCACTGAAAAATTGAGGGAGGGCGTCGGTGTGGAAGATCTGTCCTTTAGCTTACAGGAGACGGTGTTTTCGATGCTGGCCGAGATCACCGAAAGAGCGCTCGCTCACACGGGAAAATCCGAGGTCCTGTTAACGGGAGGGGTGGCGACGAACAAACGTCTTCAATCGATCATGAAGTGTATGGTGGAGGAACGTGGAGGACTTCTTCACGTCGTACCCAAGGAGTACGCCATTGACAATGGTGCCATGATTAGCTACGTTGGTCTGCTCATGTTTGGTGTGAGCAAGGTTACGCCCATCGAGAAGAGTGGGGTGAGACCGAAATGGCGTCTCGATGCTGTGGACATCCCTTGGAGAGAATCTAGCCAGAATCTAGGACTGTGAGGATTGAGCGCCCCATTATTTAGAGGGGGAAAATTCGTCAAAAAGGGGGCAGAGGCGGATCTCTATCTCAGGGACTGGTATGGACTAAGGGTCATTGTTAAGGAGCGCGTGGTGAAAACCTATCGAGTGCCCGCCTTGGATGGGGCCATAAGATGGTCAAGAACGGTGAGGGAGTCACGTTTGCTTCACAAGGCTAAACTCGCTGGTGTGGCGACCCCTATAGTACTGTTCATCGACTTGCCTAGGACGGCTATAATCATGGAGTACGTCGATGGTCGTTTACTGAAAGACATCTTGAACGAGATGCCGAAGGAGGAGAGGATCGGCCTGTTTCAGAGGATCGGGCGATTGATCGGTCGACTCCATCAAGCCGACATCGTGCACGGGGATCTCACCACATCAAATATCATAATCACGCCGAGAAACTCCGTCTGTTTCATCGACTTTGGTCTGTCTATGAGCTCGTCCAAGTTGGAGGACAGGGCCGTAGATCTTCACTTGATGAGGACATCGTTGAGAAGCACACATCTTAGAGTCGCCGATGAGTGTTTCGAATCGCTGATGGATGGTTATAGTGAGATCTTGGGCGAGGCATCTGCCTCGGTGAAAAAGAGGATCGCAGGGATCGAGAGGAGATTTCGATATGTTCGCAGAGCCGATGTCGGGCTCTAGTCAAGCCGATTTGGTGACAGCTTTCGTCGCAATCAGATCATGAAGGCTGACTGAAGGACTTTCCTTCTCTCTATGAGATCCTTCTCGTTGTAGAGTTTAATGATTCGCGAAAGGAGGTAGATGGAGCAGTATTGGTACACAAGCGCCTTGGGGTGAAGCTTTTCGAGATTTTCTTCGAACTCATCTCGGATGCGGGAAATCGTTGTTAGAATTGCGTTCTCGAAGTGAGGAAGACCGACTGGAGATAGCAGATCTTTCTTGGAGAGGAGGCTGTTGACCGATGACAGAACTTCCTTTCTAACGGCATCGTCGATTTTCACCTTCGATAGGGTATCGTAGCGTGAAACGTATTCCTCAATGGCGTCCAAGGACTTCGTTTTGAAGAGGTCGACATCGAAGGTCGGTAGAGGGAGGGATTTTACCTTTCTAGAGGCGTACTCCACATTGCCGTCGGATATTATTTCCTTTATGAATCGGAGAATGATCTCCAAGGTGGTTGGTAAGGGTTCAGGGACAGAGGTAGCGTAGGAGTTGAGCAGATTCGCCACGTACTTCCAGATGAGCAGCAAGCCCACATCGTGGTCCTCGGCAAATTTGTCCACCAACTCATTGACCTTTTCCGAAAGAAAACCCGCCTTCGTCCTCGCTCTAACGATCTCCTCCGGTTCCACCACGTACGCTTTTTCAACCGGAGGGGGAGCCACCTTCGCCGCCTCCTCTCTCACCACCTCAACCGAGACGGGGATGCCGTAGCGTTTCATCATGTCGATGATTACGCCTTTAACCCCAGCTTTTCGAATGGCCGACTGGTACTCACTTAGCTTCCTCTCCCTGATGTACACTTCTTTCAATAGCTCACCCAGCTCGGAAACTAACTTACTGGTATCCTCGAAGACGGTGTTGAGCTGGGAGGAGAGATCGAAAATTGTGTCGGGATCTTCATAGTATTGGTCCAAGAAGTAGGTTTCGGTCTTGAAGATTGGGGTAGCCTTGAAATTGCGATCGATGAGGCTGTACTCGTAGACCTTACGTTTCAGAGCGTCCTCGAGGTCGCCCATCTTCTTCGGAAGGACGAGTTCGTCGAGCCTTTGCAGTGGGGCGAGGGAGTTAAGAGCGAGTATGAGGGCGATCCGCCCAACCACGGAGTCCACTAGAAGTTTCTCGCTCTCGCTTAGAGTGTCAAAGGTTTTAGGCTCTTCCCTGAATAGACACTTAGCAGTTACCTCGGATCCTAAGACCGATAGGTCTCCCCTAACCTCGTCTCCGGCTATACCGATCTTTCGCCTTAACCTGTCAAGGAACCTCTTTCGCCTGACCTCGATTGCCCTCCCGGCGAGGTGAGCCCGAAGATTAGAGTGGATCGCGTCAGGAACGATTCTCCCCTCGATCGTCGTCAGCAGCTGAAGGATCCGGCATGTGAGGAGCTCGCCCCTTTCCTCTTGAGGTTGCACTTTACTCTCACTCACTGACGTCCACCCGGCTCTGAGGATGGAGCTCACTCGACCATCGCTTTTACTTCTGGTTTGGCTACGAAGGCAAGATCAATGAGTAGCTTGGCTATATCGCGTTTTGTTTCTCCCGGGATTCCCTCGAACAGCTCGGGTTCGATATCACCGTGTCGGATCACTGGGGACTTAGCCACCACTCTCCTGTATTCATCGATGGCCAGTCTAGCTTCCGGGGTCACTGCGGCTAAGCCTCCGTACCACAACGAGGAGAGGGCAAGGACCGTCAAGGACCCCACATCCTTTCTTCCATCCACCGAGGAGAAGTCCGATTTGATCCTCTTGGGAGCGTCATCAGCTAGTCCCACTTCCTTATCGATTGTCTCAGTTACGAAGTCCTCTAAGACCATTCGGGGAATGGGTCTGAACTTGAATACCGATCTCCTTTTCAACTTATCCGCCACCGAGTACACCGCGACTTCCAGGATTCGGTTCATCACGAACTTATTCCAGTCCTCGAAAGGAATGCCGATACCAGGTATCCTCTTCCCGCATCGGATCTCGGCGATGTTTAGCTCCTGTTCAAGTATATCGGCAGCCTCTTGGATCTCTCGAAGGGTTATACCTGACTCGAGTAGCTCTCGAGCCCTCTCCTCTGGAACGGGTACAACATCCTTTCCTAGAGTGACAAGGATGTCTACGGCTCTTCTCACACCCTTCCTGATCTCATCATAGTCTCCCACAGATCCAAGGATGAGCAACTGCACCATATCCTTGAACTTGTCACCCACCGTCCTGACGGCGACCGGAACACTCACGAAGGGATTCGTGAGATATCCACTGGATATGCTATTGTCGAGAAAACGGAAGACCTCGGGAAGATTGGCGATGTTTCCAGCGATGACAAGACCCAGATGGCTGAGAAGTTTTCGACGCTCTTTTATCAGATCTTCGGGGGTCTGTGTCTTCATGGCCAAGAACTCGAAGGATTTCTTCAGTAGATCGGGAGCCTTTTCTGGATCCTCGAATAGGGAGACGGAGGAAACTATTTTGCTAGGGACCAGAATGGAGTCCCCTAGATTCGTGAGATAGTTGCTGAATTCTTGCTGGCATGGCAGAACCTCGCCCACCAGTTCAGAATTTGGGTAGATTGAACCGAGGAATAGATTGGTTACCTCGACGATGTAGCGGTTTAGGATGGCGAAGGTTTTCAGAGCCGCTTCCGTTACCAAGTGATCCGGTACGTAGGACAGTGCTCCGCCCGCGAAAGCCTCCTCTTTACCGATCGTCTGCTTTAGGAGCTTCTCGTTGCTCAACAGGATTATCAGGAGTCTTGGGGTTCCATAGGGGGTTCGCATCTCGTTCCGCAGCTTCACGAGTTGAGCCAAGGCCCACGTCGCATTTACGTAGTTGTTGGGTGGATTAGCCTCCGGCCAAACGCCAATAACCACAACCCTGTTGTCCTTATTTGCCTCCAATATCCACTTTGCTAGCAGTGCGGATCCCCCGGCGCCGGTCCCTCCAGCGAGCGATGTGAGTAATAGGTACTCGGTCCCCAGCATCGCCTCGTGGAGGTTCAGCCTAGCCTTGATCCCATCCTCTTGACTCCGGAAAATCTCCCTACCCACTTTCACGTTCCGACCGGCTCCAAGACGTGAGAGCGGATAAACGATTTCGCTAGGTAAGGAACCCTCCCTGAGTTGCTCCTTTAACCTGGCCTCCCCGATCGTGTCCAAGACGAGGAGATTGAATCTGTTTATATTGTACAAAGGTGAGGCATCCTTCGAGTACTGCAGGTAGGAGGCGAGTAACTGGGCTCCCGTGGTCCCGACGCTAACGATCCAGACGTTTTCCGCTGGGGGTTTCTTAACTGCTTCTTCAGCCGGCTTGGTTGGTTTAGGTGCCTTCTTCGAGGCCTCAGTTTTTTCAGAACTAGGACCTGAAACCTCTTCGTCCTTTGACATTTCAGTATATTCTAAGGGAAAGGATTTAAGCTTTGAAGAGCGGCAGGACTCAATGCTCCCGAGAATCTCATCGAAATGCACTTAGTTTTTAATAACAATCGGTGTGCTGGCTAGCCATTTTTTACTATTTTATGATAAAGGCTACCGCCTACGACCCGGGGCCACAACGATGGCGGAAACCATTACGAACACGCCGATCAGTATGAGGGTTGTTGGTACCAGCCCTAGCCAGTGAAGCCAGAATACGACACCATACTCGACCCCTAATAGCGCGACGGCAAATCCTAATAGGAAAAGGGTCTCGGCCGCCGAACTCCTCTCTTTTCTCCTAGGTTCTGTTGCCACCTTAGGATTCTTATCCACTAACCTTATAAAATCACCCTGAGGTTTGATCACCGAGAGCCATGGAAAGGGTTGTAACGTTAGGAGAACATAACTAAACGGGATGTCATCGTCGAAGGGGACCCTTAGGTTTGTGACTCAGAATAAAGGGAAGTTTGAGGAAGCTAGGCGGATCCTATCCATGTTCAGGATTCCGATCGTCCAGTTGGGAATGAAAAGGTTTG
>JBHIEI010000021.1:0-19598 GCA_046760555.1 Bathyarchaeia archaeon | reverse complement strand
GGGAAGACCCTACTGGCGAAGGCTGTGGCCAATGAGAGCGAAGCCAACTTCATCAGTGTCAAGGGACCCGAGCTGCTGAGCAAATGGGTCGGGGAATCGGAGAGGGCCGTCAGAGAGATCTTTCGAAAGGCTAGACAGGCTGCCCCGACCATCATTTTCTTTGACGAGATCGACGCCATCACCCCTGTTCGGGGAGGGGGCCACGGGGACTCCCGCGTCACCGAACGCGTGATCAGCCAGATACTTACCGAACTAGACGGTCTCGAGGAATTGCGAGATGTTGTAGTCATTGCCGCCACGAATAGACCGGACATCGTGGATCCGGCGCTTCTCAGACCCGGGCGCTTCGACAAGCTGCTATACGTTCGTCCTCCAGACCTCGAGGCTAGGAGGGAGATACTCAGAATACACACGAAGAAAAAGCCGTTGGCCAAAGACGTCGACATCGACGATCTAGCAGAGGAGACAGAAAGATACACAGGAGCAGACCTAGCCGCCCTATCTAACACAGCCGTCATGCTCGCTATAAGGGAGCACATCGCTAAGAGCAGCTCCTCAGAGGAGGCGAAAGCGAAGGCTAAGGCCCTTAGAGTATCCAAGAGGCACTTCGAGGCGGCCAAGCAGAAGATAAAACCAACCTCCCAAGAGCAGTTAAAGAGGTACGAGGAGGCTTTCCGAACCTCTATGATGGCATGACTAAACAGCGATCTCAGTGAGCATCGTAGATCCCCTTTTTGGGGGAACGCTATCCTAATATCCTTGAGGCATCCTCCAGAGTCGGCTCGATGACAACGGGCTTGTTCGCGTGAGCAGAGTGTATGCTCTTTAGTTGAGACAGATGGTACTGTACCGTCGAATCGATATCCTTCAGTATGTTGCCGGTTAAAATACAGACGACCTCCTCGTTAACGTCTACTGTCCCCTGCTCTAGGAGCTTCTTGAGCCCTGCTACCGAAGCTGCGGCGGAGGGTTCGCACCCGATGCCGCATCCATCGATTATGGCCTTGGCATCCATTATCTCTTGATCTGACACCTGCTCCACAACCCCCCCGCACCAGTTTAGCGATCGGATGGCCTTTCTCCAATTGACGGGCCTACCTATCCTTATGGCGCTTGCCAGGGTCTCAGGATGAGCCACCTCGATCAGACCCTTTGAATGGCGCATCCACGTCTCGTAAAACGGATTGGCTCCCTCGGCCTGGATTATCCCCAGCTTGGGCAACCGATCGATCAGATCCAGTCCTCCGATCTCTCTCAGTGCTTTGCCGAAAGCCGATGCATTTCCCAGATTGCCCCCGGGCAGTATCACCCAATCAGGGGATTTCCATCCCAGCAATTGGACCATCGCAAAGATGATGGCCTTTTGTCCCTCGAGGCGCCATGGATTGATGGAGTTTAACAGGTAGGAATCAGAGCTCTCCACGTATCTCCGAACCAGATCCAACGCCTGATCGAAACTTCCATTAACCTCCAACACCTTGGCTCCATGAGCCAACATCTGGCACATCTTCCCATAAGCGACGGCACCCCTTGGCACGAAAACAAAGCACTTTAGCTCAGCCTGAGCGGCATAGGCGGCGAGTGAAGCCGCCGTGTTGCCAGTGGACGCACATGTTACGCTTTTTGCACCTTGTCTCCTAGCTTCGGTGATCCCCACCGTCATTCCACAGTCTTTGAACGAGCCAGTGGGATTCTCGCCCTCGTGTTTTAGGAGTAGTGCCCTCTTCAGCCCCACCCACTTCGCAAGCCTATTACTCCTATAAATAGGGGCGTTCCCTTCCGATCTTCCTCTGTGGGTCCTAGTGACGATGAGCTTAGGATCTATCGATGGATGAACGAGCTCCTTGAACCTCCAAACGCCACTGTTGTATGGAGGGCTGAGGACACCCAAACGCTCATCAAAGAGCCTCCTCGATACCCTCTCAGCGATCATTCCCCAATCATGTTCGACATCTAGGAGTCCTCCACACCTCTCACACTCATACATAGTGGTGGTGCTGTACTCACTCCCACACTCGATGCACCGCAAGAAGGATCGTATTCGTGATGTCATTTCCTATCTCACTACTCTACATCCGATCGAACTCGGCGACGTGATCATCGATTCAGCCTGAACTCCTTGCTCAACGAATTCGTCGACCATGGCCTTTGCCACCTGCTGAGCGTCTTCACAGATCGCGAAAACGCTCGGTCCAGCCCCGCTTAGACTACAACCATAGGCTCCAGCGTCCAGTGCCGCCCTCTTCACACGGTCAAACCCAGGTACCAGCGGAGCCCTCCTCGGCTCAACGACATAGTCGCGGTTGATGCACTCCCCGATCAGAGTGAGATCCCCCTTCATCATCCCAGCGATGAGCCCACTACAACTACCGATCTGAGATACCATCCTTCTCAGCTCGATGTTGGATGGCAGAACGTTTCTCGCCTCCCTCGTCGTGAATGTAATGTCCGGCGTTACGATCACGATCGTAAATCTTGGGGGCTCTATTTTCTCAATACTCAAGGGAGAATACGATCTCACCATCGTAAACCCTCCTAATATCGATGGAGCGACGTTGTCCACGTGAGCGAAACCGGCAGATGCCTCCTCTCCCTTTGCCGCTATCTCGATCATTTCCTCCTTACTGAGCCCCTCACCAGCGAGGATATCCATTCCGAAAACGGCGGCAGCCGCGGAAGCTGCCGAGCTCCCCAGCCCGCTCAGGGGTCGGATGCCCTTCACGATCTTTATGCTGACACCGAAGTCGGCACGGATGGTCTGTAGCATCCGTACGGCGGCCAAACCCGCGGTGTTCTTCTCAGGCTCCATCGGGATCCTGTTGGACCAGAGGCCCTCAATGTGGGAGATAACCACTCCTTCTGAGACCCTCTCCACCTCAACGACATCCCTGGGCTCCCCCAAGGCGAGTCCAAAAACGTCGAAGCCTGGTCCCAGATTGGCGATCGTCGCTGGGGCGGAGACCCTAATTCTATCCATCTCTCGAAGCTTGATTTGGCTTTCCACATCAGGTGTAACGGTTATTTTGTTTTTCGCAAAAAGTAAAGCCTCGATCCTAGGTTTTCATTGGATGAGGAAGTATAGATGCCAGAAATGCGGCGAAACGATAGAGGCTTCCGGGTGCAGAAAACCGACGTCGTGCCCTAAGTGTGGGGCTCCAAAAGATCTGCTCAGCTTTGTCGAGTAGCTGTTGAGAGGAACCTACGTCCTTCTGCTAAGAGTCACAGAACCCTTTCGGACCGAGGTCGGCGCCCTGGGTCCCAGAAGCTTTCCTGCTGGCTACTACTGCTACGTCGGTTCAGCGGTTGGAAAGAGGATGACCATCGAACGAAGAGTAGGCAGACACCGCCGAGTTAAGGACGGTGAAGAAACACCCCTCCGATGGCACATCGATTATGTTTTAAGAGAACCCCGCGTGAAAATCGAAGCAGTCTTCTCTCTCAAAGGATCTCGACGGGAGTGTGAAGTTGCGGAGTTTATTTCAGCACGTGGGATCCCCCTTAAGGGACTAGGTTCCTCCGATTGTAGATGTGAAAGTCACCTATTCCGTGTAAACGGGAAGGAGCTCCCATTAACTCTCGAAAAATTGGGTTTTATAGAAACTACAGCTCTCTGATCCGACCTGCTGCCAACCCCTCCAGCACAGGCTTACCCTCAGCGTATCCTCTCGCGATCAGCGTGTCCATGGGCTCGATCCTGCTCCTTCCACTCGGGCTGTACAGCCATTTCCTTTTCCTTCTGATGGCGATGATCCTCATCCCTATCTCATTGGGAAGATCTAGATCTTCGAGAGTTTTACCTGCGAGGATCGAGTCCTTGGCTACCTCAACTTTGGTCACCGTCTCCTCCGCCTCGTTGACGACCACGGTTAAAATAGGATGCGGTTCTATCCCCCTCAGCACCGTTTCGGCGATTTGGGCGGCGGCATCAGCGATATTCTCAGCGGCTATGCTCAGCCGGATGAGGCTCAAGAACTCATCAGCCTGCTCAGCCACCCTTTCCTTGGATAGTACGTCCCGCTCGAACTTGGTATGGAGCTTATCGACGTACTCCTCGAGTCGCTGCACCTCCTCGGCTATCTCCTTACTGTCGAAGATCAGGGCTGAGTAGGCTAGGTCGATCATCAGCTCTGAGGTATTTTTGATCTCTACGAGACCCTTTTTGATCCTTCTAATGAGCTTGTTCTCCCTGCTCATCTCACTCAATTTTTCGGACCTTCCCCTTGGCGAGTTTCTTAAACATGTTTATCCCATCGCTGGATCCCCGGACGATCAGCGCATCGTCCGCCTTAAGGCTCTCATCTTCAGGGTTGACGATCCACCTTCGCCCACGCCTTATCGCGATCACGTCAACTCCAATGCGTGCCGGGAGCTGCAGCTCGTTTAGCGATCGACCTGCCAAAATCGATTTGGGAGATAGCTCGCTTCTTCCCACCCTCTCCAGCGAACCCTCGAACATCTCCCCGATGGAACGGTGGAGCCTTATCTTACCTATAACTATGTGTGCCACATCCACTGCCGCATCGGAGATCTTGTCGGCGGCGGAGGCAACATTTGCGATTCCCACCCCCATCTCCGCATCCTCGGCGTCACGAACGGCGAGCATGTTTTCCATGTTCAATTGATCCCTCAAGCTGTCCACCTTTTCTCCCAGTCTGAGGACCTCACTGGCCAATCCTCGGTCGTTGAACAGCACCGAGGAGTAGGCTAGATCTATCATGAGCTCGGAGAGATCCTTTATCTCAGTGAGCAGCTCTCTTATCGATCTCGGCTTGTACTCCAGCTCCTCCAATCAAACACCAAACAGCCCAAGTACAAGGAATAGAGTAGCGATCCCTAGAATGTCACCAATCGTTGTTACCACGGGTGACGTTACGTTGTCTGGATCCCAGCCATATCTGTACGTTGAAAAGGCGATTACGGTACCCAAAACCTCCATCAAGAGCGTTACGGTAACGCCTGCGATTATCGCAATCGCGGCTCCCTTCAGCAGTCCCAAACCCCTTAAACCCAAAGCATCGGCCGATAGGCTTCCGACCACTCCCAGAAAGGTAAATGCGATTAAGCTAATCAAAGTTACCATCAGCAGATTCTTTGTGAGCACGGGATGCCTCGTAATCCTGGGCTCTAAAAATCCGATGTGCAGGGCCGTGGAGAGCCTTGCTGACAAGATCGACGCCAGATCCCCCACGTTGTTAATGAGAGGGGGTACAACGATGAGGAGAGCGGGGTACCGAAGCAGCACATCGATCCTCGAATTCAGAAGCTGACCTGAGAACATCGTCAGTGGGGCGACTAGTAACAATGTCAAGAGGTTTTCTTTGATGATACGGCTCGCCCTATACACCACCAATTAGCATCACCCACTGGACGACCATTGCCGCGGCAAATAGACACAGAACTCCGACTAGGTCGCCGACCGTTGCTAGACTAGGGATCGTCACGTTGTCAGGGTCCATTCCCCTTTTAGCCGAGTATAAGGCGATTGTCACGGTGATTCCTATCTGGATAAACCCAGCCGAGACACCACCTATCACCGCTATTAAGGTGAGGGGAACGATCCCAACGCTTTTCAGACCGAGTATGAGAGAGGTGAGATGAGCCAGAACTCCAAGAAATCCCGAGGTTAATAAACTCAAGAAGATCCCGGCACCTACGTTCTGTTTCAGGTCATTGTTGAATCCCAAGTCCCATCCAATTACACCAAGGTGTACCCCGGTGCTTAGCCTCGAACCCAACGCGCAACTTATGGCCCCCCTCATGTCTAGGACGGCGGGAACGAGGACGATAAGTCCGGGGATCATCCCCAGAAGGTCCGTCATTTCGCCCAATACCAAACCCGTGATCAACTCAAACAAGGTGACAACTAGCATCACCGGGAGTACCTCAAAGAACAGCTTCCTAGCCTCGACTCCCTCCGACATCCTTGCCGATGGCTAGGCACAAACGCTAAAAAGTTTAGCTCGAGGACCTAGCTACAGTTTCCCTAGATCACCCGGTATAGATCTCAGCCGGGGAAGATTCGCTTTACGGTTCTCACGACGGGAATAGAGACGACGAGACCAACCACCATCTGCCCTATATTCACGACGATCTCGACTATCGCCACGGCCCCGACCAGCATCAACTCGTACACATAGTAGCCCAGAATCATCTCCAGCCCGCCGATCAGTACAGCGAGGACCATCCAACCGAACTCTGGCTCAAAGCGCAGCCCCATCGATGCGATGAGGCAAGTGACAAGGGCTCCTAGACCGTACCATAACTCGTGGGGAATCACCACGGTCATCGGTTTCTCTGGAGGCGGGATGCCGAGGTAGAGGTCCACCGATCCCGTATAGTACAGTGCACCGACCGAGGCTAGAAGAGCGCCAGCCAGCAAGCCGAGCAACAAGGTATATGCACGCCACGCCGACCTAGTACCTATAGGTCTCCTACGAGCGATACTGCCCACTATCGCACCCTCCGCGGCCTTAATGACAAGAGTCCCCGGAGCATACATAGCGTAGCCAAGAAGAATGTCGGCGAGCATCGATCCCACTCCACCGGCAAAGGCACCAACAAAGGGTCCAAAGAGCAAAGCGGTGGTATAAACCATGGCCTCGCCTATGTTGAAATAGCCACGAGTAGCTGGCACGTAAATCGAAAGGATCATGGTGGCTGCACAGACTAACGCTGTAAAAACTGCGGTAATGGAGACTTCAGATGACCTGGGCAACTTCTAACAATAGTTCTGAAATATAGCTTAGCTATTGCTTATGGTCGATGAGGGTTGTTCACTCCTTTTTTGAGAGCCACCACTTGAGGTATTCCTTCCTCTCCCGTTCTCTCCTCTCCTCATCGCTCTCCACCCTTGAGATAAGCCTCCTCCTCTCCTCTTGGAGCTCTTGGCGGGTCATTACCAAACCACAGCTCTTACAAGCGTAGCTTCTAAGCTTGCGATCGTATAACATCTCCCCACCACACTCGGGACACCCAATGGGGCGACGAGGCTCCTCAGACATCACTCCACCTTCTTTATGTTCCCTCGGACTCCAACGTTCAGCTCCTTGACCCCTTTGAATGATGACACAAAACCGTTTATGATTTCCACAAGATCGTTGACCTTTGCGGAGGCAACATCATTTATCCGATCCCCCCATATCACGAGTTTAATCCTTCCGCTGTCATCCTCAATCTCTCCCTCGAGCACCTTTCGCACCCCCCTCCGGGTGGCTCGTTCCCTGGTCTCTGACAGACTTCGAATTCTCACCGTAAGGGTCGCGTCATTCATCCCCGGAACGAGTTCCGCGATTTTCAATTCAGTTCGAAATATTCTCGAAAAATTAAAGCCGATCGCTTAGCGAGATTCTGAGATAATTGAAACCCCTGACCTGAGGGTTCCTCCCCTCGTCTATCTCTACCCTCCTGACGATTCCCGTTTCATCTCGAGCGTACCCCATCATACCCTCTTGGGAGGGTACTATGGAAACAAGAGATACCGTGTCGTTCTCATGACGAAATGTGCATAGCCGTGGCAATCCCAACCGTATCTCTTCCCCCATCTCCAACGCCCTTTTGGCTGCGTAGATCACGGCGTAGGCGCCAGCGGTCAATTCAGCGACCCTCACCGCCCTGCTTCGCTTACCTATGGCTAAGGTATCGAGTCCATAGACAGCGCCCAATTCCCTCGCCACCTCCCTAAGAACAGGCAACGCCTCCTCTATGCTAACCCTGCCCCTCTCGGGGACACACATTGAAACCAACTTCTCCATGGTAAGGCTTCCAATGCTGGCCCCTCCCAATGTCATATCGATGTGAACAACATCCGCATCGATTCCTGATCTGATTAAATCTCGACACAGTTGGATCTCGTGGATCACGAGGGTATGGGAATCCCTAACCGATTCAAACAAGGATCTGCCTAGGGATGCATCGGGTTTCTCATAAGGAGGACTAACTCGTACAGCAGCAGAAGCCACTACGTGGGTTGGCTCAAACCTACCATCCAAGATTGCTGCAGCGGAGTCAGCGGCAATGATTCTCAATTTTGCTAAACAAGATATCGTGAGGGATAATAGCTTACCTCAACAATCGCCCCTCTTCGTCTATTTCTCCTCTACGTATCCGCGTTGAAGAGATCGCCTTCCCGTCCTCGGCTAAAACCGTATCGATGATAATCACCTCTAATGGATGCAGACCCCTCTCCCTCCTCTTGGCGTTAATATCTCTCGCTCTAGGGAGGCTCTCCTCGCTGACCACCAAAGAATCTATCTCTCTCATCTCTAGCGTGGGACCAAAGTGGTCTTGGATCGGAAATATGTCAGCCCTATTGATCAACCCTCTGTCCCTCAGGAACGACATCAACCGCTGAAGACGATCGCCGTACTCCTTAACCCGGCGACGGTGTATCATTCCAGCGTAATCGTCGGTGGTTACTCCAATCAGAACTCGTTCGCCCAATGCGAATGCTTTCTCGATCAGGGCAATATGACCTTTGTGTAACACATCAAAGGTACCGCCGATCACCACCCTCTTCCCTCTTGGTATCGCCAATCTCAGAATGTTTTACCATCATTCTGCCATCAACTTATCTGAAGGAGACATAATTTGTGGACAGCTTGATAAACTATTAAGTAGTTGATACTCACTGATTTAACCGCTGCTTTGGATTGAGTGTGATGACGATCGAGGAGGAAAAAGCCAGGGTCATCCTTGGGGTGAGAAGGTACACCATAAAGGAAGAGAAAAAGGAGGGGGAGAGCACCATCTTGCTAGCCACCAAAAGGGGAGACAAATTACTTGTTTTTTGTACCGGTCCAGGTGTATCCACAGTGGGAATCAACACCCTAAAGTCGGTACAACGACGCATGGAGACCGAGAAAGCTAATAGGGGAATGATCGTCTCGGAAGCCTCCTTCTCGTTCTCAGCGAAAAACTTTGCCTTCAACTTGATGGAGCATGAACTCATTCCCAAGCAAAGGATTCTAACGAAGGATGAGGTGGATGAATTATTGAAGAGGTATCGAATAAGACCCTACCAGATCCCGCACATCAAGGCGACCGATCCCGTGGCGATACTGCTGGGTGCCAAGCTGGGCGACATCATAGAGATTACCCGGGACAGCCCCACAGCCGGAAAGGCCCTGTCGTATCGCTTCGTGGTCGAATGACCTGTAACCGTTGAGTCTTACGCAGTCAGTCTGCTATTTACCACTAACGCGCTCAAACATTCTTCTGAGTGTCCATTCGATCGCGCTCCTAATCTCCCTCACTCGTTCTCGTGGATTTTTGACGATAATCTCCCGTAACTTCCCATCGTCTTTGTCGACCTGAAGCGCGATCGACTGTTCTGGTCTAATCGATCCCCTTTTCACCAATTCCTTGTCTGCTTCCTCCATTCCTCTGATCACCCTTCTCACGAAGAAGGCTTGGAAGGCTGGATCGTCCACCACGAAGTCAATCCCCTTCACGGGGACGATTTTGACAAAATCTTCGCCGATGTGCATGTCCGCTAATTTCTCGCCGAGTTTGGTCTTGATCGAAGCCGTCATTTTGTACTTTGCAACCTCAACGGCTGATGGGATCTCGGCGGCCTTCTTGAATCCCTTCCTCGCGAGCGCATCTTCAACCAGCTTGGTTATCGTTTCCCAGTAGCTCAGCTTACCCTTAAGCTCCTCAATTTGTGACAGGGCCTTGTTCCGAATCTTCGTTAACTTATCGACCTCTTCACGTGAGAGACTCCCACTCATCCTAATGTGTAACCCGATAGAGCTTTAACCTCTACTCTGGAAGTCCCCGCGATTAGCTATCACAAACGCTCTGAGGAAGCCATCGACTTAGTCTTGTGGAGAAATCGGGTCTTTAAAAGTCAAACCCTCCCTGAATTCAGGACAGCCAACGTGCATCAAGGCGGGGGGCATCTGCGTAAGAAAACCTATGAGGGCCCAGAGGCAGACACAGTGTAGCATCCCAGCTGATAATCGAGGCAACAAGCTACGCATGGATAGAAAAACGCAAACGAAAACATAGAGAAATGCGGTGGAGTACTGAAAGAAAAGCAGATGGTTCAAAACCAACGAAGTGAGTTTGTTTCTGAGCAGATGTTATACTCGAGGCTGGTGGAGGCTTATTCGGAGTTAGAAGAAACGACTGGTCGTCTGGCCATGATCGACATCTTGGTGAATCTTTTCAGGGAGACCCCTCCCGAGGTGATCGACAAGGTCATATACCTGACCCAAGGAAAGCTCCATCCCGATTGGATGGGGTTACCGGAACTGGGTCTGGCCGAGAAGATGGCCACCAAGGCCATCGCCATGGCCACAGGATACACCTCGTCCGAAGTCGCTGAGGACCTCAAAGAGATCGGGGATATAGGGGCTGTCGCAGAAAAAAGATTGAGTCAAAGGAGGATCGGACCGATTGCAGCCCCTCCGCTGACTGTGGAGATGGTCTATGACGAGTTGGATGCTATAAGCAGGGAGTCTGGGCCCGGAAGCTCCGAGAGGAAAATAAAAAGACTGTCTGGTCTGCTGACCAAGGCGAAACCCGATGAGGTAAGGTACATCCTACGGATCATCACTGGCCACCTACGACTAGGGGTGGGCGATATGACGGCCCTGGATGCTTTGGCTGTGGGGTTCGCGACCAAAAAACACAGACCGATTCTCGAGAGGGCCTACAACCTATCGAGCGATCTAGGTCAGATAGCCAGCCTATTGGCAAAAAAGGGAATCGATGCCGTCCGGAGGATCAGGTTGACTCCTGGAAGGCCCGTGCTCATGATGCTCGCCCAGAGGCTCTCAACGGCCGAGGAAATCGTAGAAAAATTGGGCGGAAGCTGCTCATCCGAGTACAAGCTGGACGGTGAGAGGATGCAGGTCCACAGAATGGGAGAGAAAATAATGATCTTCTCAAGGAGGCTGGAGAATATCACTGATATGTATCCTGACATCGTTGGGCTCTGCAGGCAGCACCTTAGGACCGAAAACACTATCGTCGAAGGTGAATGCGTTGCCATTGATCTCGGCACCGATGAATTGAGACCGTTCCAGGTGCTTATGCGCCGACGTCGCAAGTACCGAATCAAGGAGATGATGAGGGAAATCCCGGTAGGCATGTACCTCTTCGATTGCCTCTACGTGGACGGTGAAGACCTCACCAACCAACCATACCTGGTAAGGAGAGCCAGGCTGAGGGAGATCGTCGAAGAAAGTGAGCGCTTCTTAGTGACACCCGCTCTGGAATCGGGCGATCCGAACGAGATCATGACCTTCTTTCACGATGCCATATCGAATGGATGTGAGGGACTTATCGTAAAATCAACGAGTCCTGAATCTATCTACAGGGCAGGTGCAAGATCATGGCTGTGGGTCAAACTGAAGCGAAGCTACCAAAGCAAGATGATCGAGCCGGTAGACCTAGCCATCGTAGGTGCATTCATGGGGAGGGGGAGGAGAGCTGGCACCTACGGAGCGTTGTTAGGAGCTGTGTATGACAAGGATACAGACACGTTCCAGACGATCTGCAAGATCGGGTCGGGCTGGACGGATGAGGTGCTAGCCTCTATGCCCTCCATGTTTAAGCCCCATAAAATAGATCATAAACATCCTCGGGTGAACTCTATCTTGAAAGCTGATGTCTGGTTCACCCCATCGGTGGTGACCGAAGTAATCGGAGACGAGATTACCATTTCCTCTGTTCACACGTGTGCCTTGGATAAGATACAAAAGGGCGCGGGGCTGGGTATCCGCTTTCCGAGGTTCACTGGAAGGTGGAGGAAGGATAAATCGCCAGAGGAAGCGACCACTGTTCAAGAGATCATAGACATGTACAAGGAGCAGCTGAAGCCGAAAAGGTGAGCACCCTCTCTCTGGGGCTGGCTACTTTGAACAGGGCCTCTCGGCGTTAAGCGCTACAGAACCGAATGCGTTTACCTTAGCTGTGTCGCGGCAAAGGTTTTTGTATCGATGATACCTCCGATCTTGCAGACGTCGAGTAGAAAATCCATGGCGGTATCATGATCCGGGGCTTCATAAATCAATACCGCATCGTATTCCCCGAAGAGTCCATAGCTGGATAGTATCCTGATATCCTTAGGAGTTTTGAGATCCTTGATCACCTCGTAGACTTTATTGCATTTGTCAGGAGCGACGACGAGAATGGTTACGAATATCATCACACAAAGAAAGAGTAGGATAGAAAAGAAATTTACTTCCATGCGCCGTCGAGCAAGCAAATTTTGTTGAAGACTCTACTCCGACCAGCTTCAGCGCTATGCCTGCCTTGGACACAATGGGTCTGGAAGCGGGCATTGATTGCGGCATCTGATGGTCGTGTATATCTTGTTTTAGCTCATTCATCTTCACGTCACTCGTGACTTACCTGGGACTTGATGGCTGGAGTTTTACTCTAACCTCTAGATGCCCGAGTGGATACTTTCATTCCTAGCAATGAGAGCGATGTTACTGCTGGCTCTGGGGACTACCAGTGATCCGATTGATGAAAGGTCGCTGGTGGGATCTAGAGAGATTTGATGGTGTAGCGGATGAGATCTTTTTCCTCGAGCTGTCTCCGTAGCTTTTTAACGGCCTCGTGAACCATCTCCTCGCTTCTCGCACCCGTACAGACGAACGCCCCGCTGGTAAAGATCAGTATGACGGCCTTTGGTTCCTCCATGCGGTAGATGAGCCCTGGGAACATATCTGGCTCGTATATGACATGCCTGAGCCTCGTGATTACCCTCTCGACGTCGATCTCGCCATGCAGATGACCAGACGCGACGATGTTCTGGACCTTGACCGTCGGCCGGCCCAGGATGATAATTTTGCTCTTCTTGAGGGTCTTGACGACCTTCTTGATCGCCCCCGTAGCCTCCTTCTCCGACCTCGCCCCCGTGCACACCATCTTTCCCGAGGAGAAGATGAGCGTGGCCGTTTTAGGACTCTTCAGCCGAAACACCAGTCCCGGGAACCGCTTGGGGTTATACTCAGCGCTCTCGAAGGCTCTCTTGATCGCATTGAGGTCGAACCGCTGGTCGACGGATCCGGTGGCCACGACATTCTGGATCTTTATGTCGGTTACCGGCTTCATTCGGGGCTCAAAGGGGCATCCAACACATTGGTGTCATTACTTTTGATCTCGCCTCCCAACTACCTGATACCATCGAGTTGAATAAGTAGACTTGACTGTGCCATTAGATCCTCCTACTCGTTCCGACTCCCTTCTCTCCCTCATCGCAGACGTGCTGTTCCCCTAACAACCACTAACTCGCACTTATTCAAAGAGCACCACTTTTCCACCTCTAACTAATCCTAGCCCAGCAAAAACGGACGATAGGTCTTCCGTAAGAAGTGTGTGTTCAGGTGGTGGGATAGAGCCTCCAATTTCGGCATCTTGGGATGCTGGTCCGACATTCAGTTTAGTCTTTTGGGGGAACGATTTACTCGTTGATAAGAAAGAAGGGACCTCTGGGTAGGAGCAGCACGATCCTTCAAAACTCACACCCTAACGAGTAACGATCTAACGTGAGTTCCCTCACGATGTACTACTTCGATGTTACCTTGGCTGTGGCCTGTGGACACTTTTTACCCTGGCTTCTTATCTTGGTTATTTGTATCGTCAGCCCTTTGCCATTAGTACGAGTCCACTGACCAAGAGCAGGATTCCAGCAACTAGAGATATGATTGTGAAAGACCCTGAGGGGATCAGTTGCCCTGATATAACTAGATAGGATGAGATGATCGATAGACAGGCTCCAAATAGGATTACGACCCAAGATAAAGACGGTCCAAGCTTCGCTGTGAAGGTGAGAACCTTCTCGCGTTCCATCTCGTAAGTCTTTCTGGGTAACATCTTAGCCATCGCCGCCTCGCGTGAGGGAGCGATTTTCTCCACGAAAATCTTGGATGGTGGCTCGATCACGTGTTCCTCCTCCTTTTTCCTTCTCCTCAATTTATCCCCTCTCCCTTGTGGTTGTGACGTATACCACACCAGCGAGAGAGAAAACCGTTGCGAAGAACGCCAGATAGATCCGAAAAGTTGTCCCCAACGGGAGCAGAAGTGAGGCCCCGATGAAAAGACATCCGATCAAGAGGTCCATCCCGCCCAGCGCGTAGCGGATGCGTTCGTAGCCGATCATTACCCCGTAATAGGCTATTACGGCTGTGATGATCAAGCCAGATCCCGTCGCGAGGGCACTCTCCTCGATGAAGGGTAATATCACTAGCAGAGCTCCGATTGCTAGGAGCGATGAAAGGGGGAACCAAGGCACTTTGAAAGGTCTAGCTAGATCTGGTTCCTGATTCCTCAGCCTTATCACGGAGTAGATGATGATAAGCATCCCGACGAGGTAACAAAAGTTGCTCATATAGACCACGTAATCGATAACCCCACTCCCGCAGAAAGCCAAGATTATTCCAGAGCTCGCTGCAAGAGCGACGAAGGGGCTACCGAAATGATGATGAACCTTGCCGAAAGAGTCTGGCAGGTAGTCGTCTCTACTCATAGCATACGCCACTCTTGCAGCGGCCATTATGGCAACATTTAGAGATGACAGAGTTGCCACCATCCCACCCAATGAAACCAGGATGATTCCGAACTCTCCTAGGTATTGACCTGCCATGTCGGCAAGGGGAACGGTAGATCCCGCGAGGGTTTCATATGGCAGCTTGGAATAAACGGAAAAAAATCCGATCAGGGTGTAGATGATCGTGGAAATCAAAACAGTGATGACCATTGCTAGAGGGACGTTTCTTTCAGCGTTCTTAATCTCCTCAGAAGCTGTGGCTACGATCTGAAAACCCATCATAGTTACCCAGATGTAACCCACGACCCGGAAAAAACCAGAAGGGGATGGAAGGGTGAAGGGTCTTCCGAGAACCTCTGGGTTGGATATCGTGAAAAAAACTCCCAAGGATAAGATGAGACCGATCACGACGAAAAGTATGATGGTAACGAGGGTTTGCGCCCTTCCCGCCTGTTTGGCTCCAACGTAGTTTATCATGGTGAAGATGGCTACGGTAAGCGTGGCTATGAAAGGTACGATGCCCTCACCGAATTGGAGGACTAGCCTCAGGAGGTATGCAAATCCGATCGCACAAAAACTGGCGTAGACGCAATTCGCTAACCACATGAACCATCCGGTTGTGAAGGCCGGTAGCTCGCCCACCGCCTTCTTCGTGAAGGTGTAGCCACCGCCAGCGATCGGAAGAGCCGAAGCGAGCTCAGAGTAGTTTAAAGCGCAAAGGAGCGTGACTATCCCGACGGATAACCAGGCTATGATCACGGGTGGTCCAATCATTCCCGCACTCCTTCCCACAATGATGAAGGCACCAGGTCCAATCGTTCCGCCTATCCCAATCATCGTCGCATCAAGAAGTCCAAGTTCCTTTTTCAGCCGTGACATCACGCTACTCCGACAGTAGAACGATCCCACTAACGATGCCCACTAGCCCGGTCACGAACAGGATCATCGAGTAAGGAAGGAATCTCGTGAGAATGTAGGGTGATAAGACCATAATAAGACCCACCAACACCTGAAGGGTTCCTAGAAACGATCTAAGTCTAATCATCTTCTCATAACGATTCCGCAAACCAGCGCCATCAAACCCAATGCAAGGAGAGCAAGAATCGGGAATTTTGCGTCTGTCCAAGTCAGGCTATTGAAATCGACGACTCCCAGAAGAGCTGAAATTGAAGATAGTATCGTCAGAACTCCCAGCAAAAAGGCCGCTCCTCCAAGTGCGATGGTAACCCTCGACATCAGAGGATTCTATCGGATCGATAGTGTTCGAGATGGACCACCTTTGATAGCGGTCTCCTGCTGGGTGGCACTGGCTCCTCATCAGGATATCCGATGGGGATTATGGCTACTGGTCTGATCATCTCGGGCATTCTAAGAATGCGGGCGACGGAGCCTTCATCAAAGGCTCCAATCCAACAGGCTCCTAGACCATGGGCATGGACGGCTAGGAGCATATTCTCGATGGCGGCCGCAGTATCCTGGATGCAGTAGAGGCTCTCCCCTCTTTCTCCGTAAAAAGTCCCGGATCTCATCTTGTTGGCGGCTACCACAATCACGGTAGGTGCCGTGCTAATAAAAAGCTGGGAAGCCGCTTGGGCGACCCTTAACTTGGTTTCCTCATCCCGTATCCAGATGAACTCCCACGGTTGAAGGTTTCCCGCGGATGGAGCCCAAATCGCGGATTCTAGGATCTCGTTTATGATGTGGTCTGGTACCGGCTTCTCCTTGTAGCTTCTGACGCTCCTTCTCTCCTTGATTATTCTCATTAAGCTCGAATAGCTCATTCGTCTTAGATCAAAGTGTTTCGACGCATTTTTTTATTGGGGTACCCGCCATTATGAGGACGCGGTATGCAAGCCCGGTCTAGAATCCCTGTGGTGTTTACGCTTGAGGGCATCGGAAAAGCCTACGGCACGCTTCAGAAGATGCTAGCCCCGCTGACCGTGGAGGAGATACGAAGGAACCTCCCGCTAGAAGGAAGAGCCTCCCTGTGGGGAGATGAAGTCTACTTTCAGGTCCCTATCAAAAGGGGAGAGGAGAAAGCTAGGTCCCACGTTGATGAAGGTAGCATTGCTTATTGGCCCATGGGGAATGCGCTGTGCATATTCTTCGCGCCCTCGAAGCCATACTCCCCAGTCAACCTACTGGGAAGGATCGAACGTGGTCTGGAGTTGTTTCGGAAAGTGGAATCGGGAACGAGGATAGGCGTAACGGAAGTCAAGCCGAAGGGGCCGAAGCGCTGATCGTGTAGATCCGAATACTTCTATTCCCTGCTACGAGCCTGATCAGCCCCCTTTTCTCCAGAATCCTCAACAGATCCTTAGCCACACTTATACGCAGACCCAGCACGGTGGCGACTTCGGATGGTGTTATCGCCCCCATCCTTCTGAGGCTGGAGATGAGATCGGAGTCGATCTCTGGCATGATCACCCCACCCACGACCCTTTCCGGTTTAGAAGGCACTCTCTTCCTAGTCCCTTCTCTCTTTTGGGTTTTTTTCAATCGCTTCTCTAGCTGGGTCAGGGTAGGTCTCTTGGTTCCTCCCAATCTCTATCCGAATCGTTTCGCAGCTTTACAAAATCTTTTCCTTTCACTCCCCCAGTACCTCCACGATGACCCTTCGCGTTCTTGGAACGTGATCGACTTCGATCCAGCAGACGCTTTGCCAAGTCCCTAGCCCAAGTCTACCATCGAGCACGGGGATCACCTTGCTGGGCGTCAGAAACATCGATCTGATGTGAGAATGCGCATTGGCAGGGTGCCTGTACCTACCCTCCCTAGGGAAAAGTGTTCTTAACGTCATTCGGATATCTTCAAGCAAGCCCCTCTCGTATTCGGTGAAAACGATCACACCAGTGGCGTGCGGTGCAAATACCAACGTGAAGCCATCCTTAATCCCAGACCTGTCCACGATACCTTCAATGTCACCGGTCAGATCCCTGAAGTCGATTTCTCCTTTGGTATCAAACGATACAATCTCGGTGTGAACCTTCATCAACTACGATGGCCGACCGATTAGAAAGAGTTTTATGACGCATTAATCCGTAAGTGGTGAACTTGGAGAAGGGGCGAGATCCCAGCACCACAAGGAAGAAAATTCTCGTTTTATGTGTGGATAGGGATGACGACCTAGGTGTCAAGGCCAAGGTTCAGACTCCTGTGATAGGTCGAAGAGATAACGAAGTGGCGGCAACAAGGCTCGCCGTTAAGGACCCAGAGGACGCCGATGCAAACGCCATGTTCGCTGCCATTAAGGTCTACGACGAACTGAAATCGAGATCAGAGAGCGATACCTACCAGATAGCAACCATCGCTGGCTCCAGTCTACGAGGCGTTCAGGCGGATCAAAAACTTTCCGACGAATTAGAAGAGGTCTTAAGCAAGTTTAGGGCCGAGTCCACAATTCTAGTTTCCGATGGCTATACTGATTGGGACATGACACCGATCATATCATCACGGCTACCGGTAACCTCCATCAAACGCGTTGTGATTCGCCACAGCAAATCCATGGAGCTCTCATGGGCAATTTTCCTCGGATACATCCGGTCCTCCATCAAGGCGATCATGGAAAACCCACACTATGCTCGGCTAGCGCTGGGAATTCCCGGGATAGTTTTAGTTGTTGTCGCCCTCCTGTCATTCCTCAACATGCTCGGGTATGCGTTTGTCACCACGGTCGCGATACTAGGTGCGCTATTACTCGCAAGAGCCTTCGGAATGGAGTTGAAGATCCCCACGCTACCCAGCCCACCACGACAGTTTTTGCTGATTACCTTATCAATAGGACTTAGCATCTGCGCCGTGGGTCTATACAATGGCTGGTATAGAGCAAACGAACTCTATCCACTGGGGATGCCGTATGAGAATCTTCCGAAATTCGCGGGGTACTTCGTTCTCCTATCGCTCCCATTCATTGTAGTCGGTCTATGCATAACCTTCGTTGGTGGTGCCACCTATTGGCTGCTTTGGAGGAGCGAGAAGGTCTGGGCAAGCATAGCTGGGATCGTCATCACGTTGGGCAGTTGGAAGATCATCGAAGAAGTGAGCCGTCTCTTGATCGAGCCCGGCACACCTCTGAGTGACCTGATCTGGATAGTCCTACTATATGTTCCCCTGATGGCCTTGGGCCTCGCCCTCATCTACTTATCCCACACCAAGCTTAAGCTGATCGAGGCTGTCAGGGAGTGACCCCCATCGGCCTGATCGGTGGAACCGGTCTAGAGACGCTATTGGAATCGGCCGAGGAGAAGCATCGGCGAACGCCTTACGGGGTTGTTGACTTCTACGAGGGGAAACTCGACGAAAAGACCGTTATCTTCGTTTCAAGGCATGGCATTGGGCACACACGTCCTCCCCACAAGGTCCTTTACAAGGCTAACATCTGGCTCCTGAACAAATTCGGTGTCGAGAGGATAGTGGCGCTAAACGCCGTGGGAGCTATAAATCAGGGGATCAACCTAGGAGATCTTGTAGTACCCCACGACTTCATCGACTTCACTAAGAGCAGACCTTCCACGTTCTACGACACATCTCCGGTTACACATGTTGACATGTCAGTACCCTACTGCCCAGAGATCCGGAACGCCATCATAAAAGCGGCAAAGCAGAGCGAAAGGAAGGCCCACGAGAAGGCGGTGATGGTATGTACTGAGGGACCAAGATTCGAGACCCCTTCGGAGATAACTATGTTTAAGAAGTTTGGTGCCGACGTTGTCGGAATGACGGGTGTTCCCGAGGTGTCACTCGCACGCGAATTGGGAATGTGTTACGCCTCGCTCTGCTTCGCATCCAACCGGGCAGCCGGTATGCAAAAGAGACTCACGACGAGTGAAGTATTAAGTTTGGCCAAATCGAGCATTCCAGTCTTTCGCCAAGTAATCCCTGGAGCTATCGATTTGATACCAGTAAAACGAGGCTGCACTTGTGGGCGTGCTCTAGAGGGGGCTAGGATTTGATACGAGGGCTCCTGTCCCTATTGGGTGTATACAAGATCTACTCCAAATGGCTGTGGTACCAGATAAAGAACGAGAAGAAACCCGAGCACATTGGAGTTATCCTAGACGGAAACAGAAGATGGGCGAAGAAAAATCTTTTGGAC
>JBHIEI010000020.1:0-20246 GCA_046760555.1 Bathyarchaeia archaeon | reverse complement strand
AGGGCGGCCGAAAATATGGTCTCCTCAGGACTGGATGAGTTGTTCATCTCCTTAGATGGGGCCACCCCTGAAACCTACGAGAGGATCAGAGTTGGAGCGCACCTCGATCACGTGATTGAGAACACTAAAAACCTACTACGGACCAAGGAGAAGGCGGGGAGCAGTACTCCAGAAGTCCTCATCATCATGACCGCTATGAGGGAAAACTTTACCGAGATACCGAGAATGGTTGAGCTAGCCCATTCCATCGGGGTTAAATCCGTTGCGGTTCAGGGCTTACAGGTCTTTGGGGAGGGGATGGCTCGAAGGGATCAGCTGGTAAGCGAGATGAAGCCGAGGGATGTCCTGAGAATAATTCACCAATCGAAGCGACTCGGAAAATCATTAGGCGTTAACATCGAATTCGCGAGGATGGTGCCCAAGCCTCAACAGTGTTTCTGGCCGTGGGTAGCGTGCTTTATAACCTACGACGGCCAAGTCGCTCCCTGCTGTATGATCAACCAGAGAATCGACCGAGAAGAGGTATTGGAATCCTTGGGTTTCGGCAATGTGCTTAAGGAACCCTTTAAAGAAATATGGAACAGCGAAAAAGCCATGCTATTCAGATTAAAGCTTGCCACCGGGGACCTTCCACTCATTTGTAGGGGTTGTCCTGTGTTAGACGGCACGGTAATCTCATTTTAGGTGTAAACATTGGAGGGTATCTCATTGGATCACGTTCTGTGTCAGATTGAGAGGGAGCTGTCCTAGATGACGTCCGTGCTGTTGGTTTTTCCCAAAACGGGTGAGGAGAAGTGGAGGAAGACCTTCGTCCCACCCTTCGCTGTTTCAGCCCTAGCCTATTGGCTGAGGAAACACACAGATTGGGATGTGAATTTATACGACGAGAGAGTAGAACCAGAGTCTAGATTCATCGATCTCCTGAGGAGGTGCTCCGATGGATCGGTAGTAGGTTTCTCCACAATGACCGGGCCGCAGATCGGCTATGCCCTCAAATTAGCCAGAACGGCCCGGGAGCATCTCCCGGATGGACACATAGTATTCGGCGGGGTTCATCCATCATTCACCCCTGAAGCCACGGTTTCTCATCCCTTGATCGATATCGTCGTGAGAGGGGAAGGGGAAGAAACACTGCTAGAGACGGTTTCCACGCTGAAGGAGAACGGTGTGGAAAAGCTTAAGAGAGTCAACGGTCTGACCTTCGAGCTAGGGGGGAAGATCTACAACACTCCCGATCGCGCCCTCATCCCAAGAAGCTCGTTCGACGAGACGGGATTCCTTTGGGACTTCAAACTACTGGAGAGGTACGTGGATTCCGTTGATGGCGAGAGATACTTCAGCTTCATAACGAGCAGGGGTTGCCCCTACCGATGTGCCTTTTGCTACAACCACGGCTTTTGGCATAGGATTTGGAGGGGATGGAGCGTGGAAAGGACGCTAAACGAGATCCAGATGCTCTCTGAGCATGTCAAGTTTGATGTGGCGAACATCTTTGACGATAATTTCTTCGCGAACCCAAGAAGAGTGGTAGAGATAGTCCGAAACCTAAAGAGGCTGGGCATCAGCGGGTGGTGTTCCGGCGGGATGAAGGCAAACCAATTGAGTCGAGAGATGGCTAGAGTCTGCAAGGAGACGAATTGCCGACAGCTGTATATCGGTGCTGAAAGTGGCTCTCAGAGGATCCTCGACTACCTACAGAAGGACATGAAGATCGAAGACATGCTCAGAGCTGCAAAGCTAGCCAGAGAGTTTGAGATACCGCTGGTCCTTACATGGATGGTTGGGATTCCTACCGAGACTCGCGAGGAGGTTTTCCAGACCCTCGACCTAATCGATAGAATCAAACAGATACAACCGGAAAGCGGTCATTCACTGGCCATATACCTACCGATGCCGGGAGCAGAGCTCTTCTCGGAAGCCGTTCGGTACGGATTCAATCCTCCCAGAGATCTCGGCGAGTGGACAAAGCTCACCTTCTTCAGTGGAGGAGCAGAGACGCCACTATGGCTCAAAACCCTCTTTGTCTGCAACTACATCCTGAACTATGAGTGGCAGGGTAAGAGGAAAGCGTACGAGATCCTCAATGTGTTTAGACCATTCGAGATGGCGAGATGGAGATCGAGATACTTTGGCGCTCCGATCGAGGGTTTTCTCTATGAGAAGAACATCCTTGGAATGGTTCGATAAGTTAAAAGCCAAACTGCGATATCTCCAGAAAAGGTGTGATAAAGTGGACAGACGGATAGCTCTCCCGCTGACTTCCCTTCTCATCACTTTATTCCTCTCAGCGGGGCTCTCACCCCTCGTTGCTCAAACCAGGACCTCTAGCCTGAATCCAGCGGCCGACTCCTTCGTCGAAGAGGTCTATCCCGACTTCAATTATGGGGACACGAACTTCTTGGAAATTGCGAACGCCACAAATGAGTTCGTTAAAACGAAGTATGGATACCTGATGTTTGACCTGACCAAGATCCCGTCTGGTGCCGCGATAAACGTCTCCCAGCTTCGGTTATACGCTCTACCTGTGGCTGAGAGTCACAGAATAGGCGTCTACTATTCCTCAAACAATTCATGGACGGAGGATGATATCACATGGAACAATAAACCCGCCTTCGAGGGGCGGAGAATACTGTGGGTCAACTTTCTACCATCGGAGGAGACGGACATGGGGACGATTTTCGAGGCGCTCGGATACGAGCTGATCGATGAGGTTACAACCGGCGATGAGTTCCTGACGGCGTGGGAAAACAGGAGCGCCTACTCCATGATCGTCTTCCGATACCATGCATTTGCTGAGGGGGGCTACCTCGACGTGTTGGACGACTGGGTGGAGACAAGGGGAGACGAGATAAAGGAGTACGTGAGGAGCGGAGGTTGCTTCATCGATGTGGCTAAGGACAGCGAAGACGGACCGTTCGTCGGTTTATTCGGTCTATCGGTAGAGACGATCCTAGATGAGGATACGGACTTCATCAACATGACAGCCGGTACGCCCTTCAGCGCTGACCTCGGGGCTCAGATCGGTTCCGCGAATAGCACCTTCTGCAAAAAGGGATTCACGGAACCCTTGCCTGATTGGGTTACCACTGTCGCCGCCACCGTCGATGGCCATCCAGTGATAGTAGCGGGGAAGTATGGAGCTGGATACTTGGTGTTCGCTACGGCTGAAATAACCGCCGAACAGGGACCCGGATTCGATCCGGCTAGCCCCGACTTCTTGACATTTTGGAGAAATACCGCGGATTGGATCCTTCGGATTGAAAAGGTGGAAGCCAAGGGCTGGTATTTTTGGGATGTGACGGATATGGTACAAACCGCTTTGGAAAGCAGAAAACTAACGATAGTACTCAAGAGCGTGGATCCCCATGAGAGTGCTTGGATCCGGTTTTACTCGAGGGAAAAAGAGGGGTTTCAGCCCGAACTGATCGTTACCTGGACACCACCTCCCCCGCCCCCTCCCCCACCCGATATTGAGGGCCCCGTTGTAGTCGCAGAACACCAACCAGTATTTCCCACACCTGACGACGATGTGACTGTCACCTGTACAGCCGTTGATCTGCTAGCTACCAGCACCTACTCCTTTGATACGGAGATAGGTCCCGATTGGGGAGTGGTAGGAGGCGATTGGATCATCGAAGATGGTGAGCTAAGCCAGACCTCAATAGATGTCAGTCCTGAGCAGGCGGGTGTCCAAAAGCTAGTTTCCACCTTTCCCTACATCAACTTCGTTCTCGAGACAAAGGTGAGAGTGATCTCGGCCTCGGGGCCCCCTCACGTTGGCTTAGTGTTCCGATTTGTTGACGCTAGCAACTTCTACGAATTCATGCTTAGGGGAGGAGAGCATAATGACGTATATATTCAGAAAAAGGCCCAAGGAACGTTCACCACCATAAGTTCGGTCGCCCACTTCAACTTGCCGGTAGATGAGTGGGTTAACCTGAAGGTCATCGTTAATGGAGACCGCTTCTTGGGTTACGTTAATGACAAACTGATGGTCGAAGCCACTGATAAGGCGTTCTCCTCCGGATCCTTAGGGCTGTCATCACCCTTCACCAACAATCACTTCGACGATGTCGCGATCAGTGTTCTCGACGGATCCGGCGTTAAGGAGGTAAACCTCTACTACAAGATCGAAGAAGAGGCATTCTCTAAGACAACCATGGAACAAGTCACGGAGAGCACCTATCTAGCCCGCATCCCTAGGCAGAAAGATGGGACGACGGTCAGCTGGTACGTCGAGGCCTTAGATAACAAGGGAAACGCAGCACGATCGGAAACCTCCGCCTATGATGTAGCAGCTCCCAAGTTTCCTTGGCTCATGGTTGGCACAATCGTTGCGCTGATCTCCATCGTCTTTGTGGTTGGGTATGCTCTTCGGAAGGGCCTCATCCAGATCAAAATAGAGTAGTTCCGAAGAGCGTAGCCCCAAGGATAGCCAAAATAAGCCATAGCAAGCTCTAATTAATTCGAGGGATACGCGGGGAACCAAGGGAAGAGCCAAAAACGGAGATGATGAATGAAAGAGGTTAGCAGTTGAAAACAATCGACAAATTCAAACACAAGAAGTTACTCGGATACCTACTACTACTTCTCACGGGTTTGGTGGTGACCTTCGGCGGGAGCACGACGCTTGGTGGCGTTTTAGAAATATCGGATACGGATTTCCCCCTCTTTCCATGGGAGAGGCTATACCAAGGCCGTTACCTATGGTCCCCTGATCTAGGGGGGCGCGTCTTCTATCGATGGTTCAGTGAATTGCCCCTCCACGCGGCAACGGCATTTCTCTCAGTCATGGGTGTCCCCCTTTGGCTTGTCAATAGGCTGTGGCCCATAGCATCTCTGACCCTCATGGGGTGTTCGATGTATTACCTCACGTCGATATTTGTCCAAGGAAAACACGAATTCGTTTCATGTTTAGCAGCCTCGTTATTTTTCATATTAAATCCTCACGTAACTAACCGCATAAGTGCCGGACAGTACGTAATCCTGTTTTCCTGTGCCGGGTTGGTTTTGTTTTTAGCCTACTCAATCAATGGGCTGAGAACGGCATCTACAAAGTATCTCGTATTCGCTGGCATCAGCTCGATTATGATGTCCATCTACATTCCATTAGCCGTGATAGGCGTGCTCCTCGTCCTATCCTACCTGATTTTCCACTCACTTGATCGTAAGCGTGCGACGATCCAATCGACGCTTCGAATGGGCACCCTCCTGTTGGTTGTGTTCTTCGCTGTGAATGCGTGGTGGCTCATCCCTGCCATGCATACCGCGCTAAAAGAGAATATCGTCGCAGAGATATACTCTGGTGAAACTGTACCCGTTTTAGAGTACTATGGAAGGCTCACCTCACTCCTTTGGATAATACATCCCTTTTGGGATGCGCCAGAGGAACCGATTTACCTCTTCAGCGGGTTCGGTCTAGTAATCTTGGCATACTCATCGCTACTCTTTAGACCTAAAGATGGATACAAGCGCCATCTTGTCTGGTATCTTTCATTCCTGGCGATCACGTCTACCTTATTAGCCACAGGGATTCATTATCCGCGATTCGCGGTACTGTACTTGTGGCTTTTCAACAACGTGCCCCTTTTCCAGATGTTTAGATCTCCCCTGAAGTTCATAACAGTGCTTGTTTTGGCTTACGCGGGTCTCATCGCCATCAACACCCAGAGGCTCTTAGTTCTAGGGAAAAGAGTCACGCATTCGAGCCTCTTAATAATTCCAGCGATATCACTGTTGATTGTTGCAAACTCAGTTCCATATCTCAATGGCAGGGTTCGCGATTTTAGCATCCTTTCGCCAGTAACAGTACCCTCTGATTACTATGAGTTGAGGGAGTATCTGGCCCAGAAAGCGGGCTCCCAAGTCAACGGTTTTCGTGTTCTCATCATACCGTGGGAGGCCTACGTTCACTACACATGGTCTCCCTACCCCATGACAGATGTCATTGATGATCTATCCCCGGTACCCATCCTAGCAGGTGAAAGACCCTTCGGGGTTATGAAGCTACTTTATGAGAGTCTGGATGGGAAAGACCCTGAGGCTTCGGCCCAGTTGCTCGGCCTTCTTAACGTCAAATACGTAGTTTTGCACAAGGACCTCCGCGATACCGATGTATCTTCATTGAGATCTTTGTTAAGTGGTTCACCGTTCTTTCAGAGAGTAAAGGAGTGGGAAAATCTCGATCTCTACGAGCTGGACGACGCCCACCTACACGATCACCTATACGTGTCATCGGACCCGATTCTAATCGAGGGAACCTTCACTGACGTGAAGGGGGTTATCGAAGACGACCTCTCGCCCAGGCACGATGCCCTATTCCTATCCGATCAATTAGACGCACAGCAAATCGAACTCGTGAGGAGTGTCAGCGAAGGGGGGGATTCTAAAATCTTGCAAGATATAAGGTACCAGAAAATCGATCCCACAAAATACACCGTTGAATTGAGAGCGGTCACCCCTCCCATTTTGCTCGTTCTCGGCGAATCCTACGACAGGAATTGGATCGCGTATGTCGGGGGAGAAGAGATACCCACAGAGTACCATCTCGTAGCCAATGGCTACTCAAATGCATGGTACATTGATAGTGCTGGTAGTGGTCTCGCAATTACGCTGTCCTTCTGGCCTCAGCAGCTGGTATACCTAGGTTCGATGGTTTCTGTAGCAACCTTGATGGTCATGTTCGCCTTCCTCCTGAGGAAGAAGCTTACGGAATAATCATCCCATCTTAGTTTCCCATCGATAGGGGATCTTATCGGTATCGTAGGGGAGGCGGTATTCGTCGGGTTTCTCATGATTGTAAGGCAATGTGGGGATGTTTAGGACGTAGGCCGTCTCATGCCCGATTGCCTTAAATCCATGCCAAACCCTAGCAGGGACCTTGATCAAGATCGGATTGCGCTCGCCAGCGAAAAATTCATTGACCTCGCCCCTTGTCGGGGAGCCTTTTCTGCCATCGTAAAGGGCGATCTTCGCCATCCCCCGCACCACACATAAATAGTCTGTCTGGAGCTTGTGCATATGCCACGCCTTAACTATGCCTGAATAAGACGTGGTAATGTAGACCTGCCCAAATTGCTCGAAGATGGCTTCATCTTGGCGTAGGATTTCGTAAAGCCATCCCCTCTCATCCGAGATGACTTTGAGATGCTTCACTTCTACTCCTTGGATCATTCCAGTAGATCTAGTCGCTTGAGATTAAATAGCTCAGTAAAACTCCTTAGAGAATTCCAGTCTAGTGATGGAGCTGTTTTACCTCAATGTAGTCTAAGTAAATATCGGTTGAATTGGATACCTGCGTGCCTCTGAGCTCTATCATCCTTGGCCGATCCATGAAGAAATAGATGGTGAAATTCTGCCACACATATTCTCGATCTTTTGGATCGAATTCCCAGTCCAGTACGAGTCTAGTAACTGTTGAACCCTTCCCTATTCGAGGCTCGAATACACCTTCACCATCCCATTGCACGGAAATCGTTTCATTTTCAACCAAAACAGGATCGAGTAAGGACCTATTCAGTTCCGCATCAAAAACATCCAATATACCTGCCCCCTCCACGGTTATACGAATTGTTCGCTGTGTCTTGTCTCTGCTACGAAAATAGACCATGCAATAATCGTAGGCTCCTACGGAATTCGGGCTTACCTCAAACGGCGGAGTAAGATCCTCCAGATAAGGGTGGACATCTCTATGAGCTAGTAGGATCTCCCCGGCTCCGGTGGTTACATCCAACGTTAATAAGCGCTCCATAGGGGACAATGGAGATTGAGGGACAATCTTGAGCCTGAACGTCGCAGCGAAATCGCCCGGAGGTAGGAACTCAAAGGGTCCGTACCAGAAGACCACATCGGGTGCATCACGCGTCGTATGGATAAGGGATCTACCACTCCGAGAGGTGTCATCAAAGACGACTGCACCGCTGTGAATCTCAAGATCCCTGTAGTCAAAAATCTCAGTAAACGGTTGATAAAGAATTGGTTTGCCTTTATACCATCGCTTATAAAGCAAGACCCCATCAGCAGATGCATAGAGACCATATCGATTCTCGGTGAGCAACGTTGGAATAACGTCCTCCATGGGTAAGAAATAACGAGATTTGACGTCCGCAATCACATAATCGGCATCCAAACCCACCATCGGCTCCAGCAGATGGTCAAAGTACGTGAAGTAGACCCTAGGTCTATGGGAGAGATGGGGAAATATATTCTCTTGAACTAACACCGACCCCTCCAATGGTATAAGCGATAACACTCCATGCATGGCGAGCTCATGCGAGCCGACGGATGGTCTGTCTCCTCGGTCATAAATAGGGCTCACAGGACTTAGTGAGGCAACTAGAATCAGGTTAACTGCTATCATCAATACAAGCGATTTGCCCAAGATGGATGTATTGACCTTCCCACCTTCCCTAAACAAAGACAAACGCTTGGCTCCGTAAACAGCAGCTATGAAGACCACACCCAGAACAAATCCGGAATATTGATACTCGATGCTAGTTGGCTCGACTGAATTGGATAACAGTGCGGCAACAAACCAAGGGATCGCAGGCAACAACTCCAGAGGGGCCAGAAGTGATAAGAAAAGCAAAGGAGAGAAGAGGTACAGCAGATATTCCATCTTTCTCGATTGGAACATCGTGAGGATAGCATCACCAGGGTGTGTGGCTACATTAGTCAGGATATCTTCGAAACCGAAACCCCACCATATCCAAAATCCAGCTGGACCTCCGGTCCGCTCCTCGAGCGCACCGATGCCACGCGACACGAGAGCGAACCAACAGACGCTCAGCACCATCACGACCAAAGCAAAGACAAATGGAACTGTCCCTGCCGTTCCTCTCAAACGTTTCGATTTCACACCGTTCAGGGTTGTTCGAATGGCTATGAAGAGGCCGAAGAAGAATGTGATGAGGGGCATAAACTCGATGCACGATAGGGCCAGTAGCGTGAAGATTATCCCCATCACCCACCTGCCCTTTTTGTATAGGTAGAACAGGGAGATGAAAATGGCAGGGATGAAAGCCTCCACGTGGAAATCGAAGTAGTTTATACCGTGCAGGGGCACGTTCAGTAAGTAAACGAGCGAGAAGGCAAGGGCGAAAAGTCTATTACGAAACTCATCTCTGGCCAGCTTATACAGGGGGAGAGAGCCCAGGGCCAAAATGAAGGACTGAAGTGTCAGCAACGTTCCTGGTGTGGGGTAGAGTGCGTAGATGGGTAGGATCAGGAAAAGTATCGGCCGATGAGAGAATTGACCACCGAAATCGCCAAACTTGAGGGCGTTCCATAACGCACGATCGTATACGCCCAAGTCAAACCTGGTCATAAAGGCCTGATGCCTGAGGATGGTGAAGTACGAGAACACCAGCGTATAGAGGGCGATGGCGGCATAGATCAGATAATCTGCTCTCATCCCGATCGCCTGTGAGACCGAATTCAGTTTTACGGACAGAGTTTGGGAGAATGTCGCCCCCCTCTCCCTTGAGTTGGGTTGCTTGCTCATCTATGCCTCCTAATTCGCTACAACAAAATTTAGCTTGGGGTGCTCTCTGAGAGAACTCAAGTTCGACCGAGTAACCAAACTACCTGTAAAAAAATGCTGGGTGCCACGAACCAGAAGCAATAGGCTAGTATCCCATCGGCTAGCTCTCTGTTGTATGAAAAGACAATCGAGGCGATCATGAGGCCAAAGATGAAAATAAATATCGGGAGCCGTGAAGGGTCTTGCCTGATATATGCCCCTATGTTGCTTGGAAGCGGTTTGGTGGTAAACCTTTTGAATCGCTCGCTCCTGCTCGAAAGGATTTCGGAGGCTTTCCACGGTAGACCGATGAGGAGGAACGAGAGCCCAAAGGCTGAAAGCATGACGGCGAGCTTGTCCTGGGTCAGCGCCCTGATATAACGATCCATCACCTCGCGGTATAACCACAGTGAACTAGGGACCTTAACCCAACTCCCTCCCCGAACTATCCCGTCATTATGGTACGGGGATGAATCGTATACTGTATCCCCCTTCCCCTCCTCAAACCCCAACCAAAGTACCAGACCATCAGTTGCGACGTCACCCTCGAAGTTCTTCTGGACCTCCTCCGGTTCCAGTGCCCTGTTGTAGATTCGGACATCGTCGATCAAGCCGTGGAAGGCCCCCCAAAAACCTTCGGTGGCCGGAAAATCATTGCTGACTCTCAAATTTATCCCGACGGAATGATCTATCTCTCCCACGATACCTGTTTGTGAACTTACCGGGCGACCGTTAACGTACCCAACCAGCTCTCCGCTCCTGTACGTCCAAGCCAGATGGCTAAAGGTTTTCACAGGGATCTGGACGAAGGCTGATCGCTCCGTGAATCCGCTCACCGAGATCCAGCAGACGACACCAATCTCATATCCTTCTACCCACCATCTACCGGGCTTGCCGCAGATGAGATAGGAATTTTTGGATGGAAGGCCTTCCGGCTTCACCCAGACCTCTACTGTCAGCTCTTCAGAGACATCGAGACTCGGTGAGTCGGGTACCTCCACGTAATCGTCAATCCCGTTAAACTGCAAATACCAAGCCGAATCAGGTGGTCTGGGTGGTGGGGCAGTTTTTGAAAACGCGACTAGTCCAGCGAGAAGCATAGCCGCTAAGAATACACCAGACGCTAAGAGATAGATGGAGGAGGAACTCGCGAGACGTTTTGACATAGTGTGATCTCTTAAAAGGTTGGAGGCTAAGCAAAATAAGGTTTGAAGTTCTCCGTGGTGATCCCAGCCTTCAACGAGGTGCGGATAATAAGGAAAAACGCAAGGATGGTTATCGACGCCATGAGGAAAAGAGGCTACGATTTTGAACTTATTGTTGCTGAAGACGGAAGTACCGACGGTACCGATGTTGCGGCTCGACAACTCGCGAGAGAGATCCCGGAACTAAGGCATTTACACTTTGAAAGGCGGCTGGGTAAGGGGTTGGCGCTCAAGAGGGCACTTCTTGATGGTAGGGGCGACATCCTCATGTTCATGGACGCGGATCTGGCGACCAGTCTGCAGCATCTGCCTGAACTTGTTGATGCCGTGTTGGGAGGCTCGGATGTCGTGATAGGATCCCGGTATATTAAAGGGTCGAAGCTGAAGATGCCCACTAATAGATTCGTGGTGGCTCAGATATACAACTACCTTATCAGGCTTCTATTCCAGGACGGCATCAGAGACCATCAATGTGGATTCAAGGCCTTTAGGAGGGATGCGCTCATGGACATACTCGAGGAGGTGGAAGACAACTGGTTCTTCTTCGACACCGAGCTGCTGATCAGAGCCAAGAAGATGGGCTACAAAGTTAGTGAATTGCCCGTGGATTGGAGAGAACCGAGGGAGCGAATATCCACCTTCCGATTATTTCGTGACGGTCTACGCATGGGAGGCAAGCTGTTTTGGTTAAGGATAAAGTTATGGTGGGCTAGGATCAGGGGAAAAGCAAGAAGGAGACGCAGAACAGTATGAGAATCTTATGGTTCAATTGGCGTGATTGGACCCATCCCTGGGCTGGTGGGGCTGAGGCACACGTCTACGAGGTGACCAGGAGATTTGCCAAATGGGGTCACGAAGTCACTCTCCTCAGTGGTGAGTATGAGGGATGCAGGAGAAGAGAAGAGTTGAGCGAGGTCGAGATCATCAGAAAGGGCAACCCGTTTACCACATATTTGTACGCTGCAAAGGAGTACCTTCAGAACCTGAGGGAGAGAGACTACGACGTGGTCGTGGATGACATAAACGGTGTCCCCTTCTTCACGCCGCTATACGTGAGGGAACCAAAGCTGGCCATAGTTCACCACCTAGTCAAGGAGATCTTCTTCCAGCAGCTGCCATGGCTTAAGGCAACCATTGGGTACCTAGCCGAAAGGTCCATACCGGTGTTGTACCGCAACACCCCCTTCATCGCCGTCTCCAACAGCACCAGAGAGGAGCTCCTGAAATTCGGCGTGTCAGAGCGCAACATAACTGTCGTGAATTACGGTCGTGAGTATGGCTGTCTTGGCCCCTCCGAAAAATCGCACCTCCCCACTGTCCTGTACTTCAACCGGATCAGACGCTACAAGAACGTCGATGACCTGATAAGGGCATTCAAGATCGTCAAGGACGAGATTTCGGATGCCAGACTACTTATCGTCGGATGCCGGGGCGATGATGAATATGAGAACGAGGTAAGGGCTCTCGCTCGCGATCTGCGTCTCCGCGATGTGGAATTTCGGGGATTTGTTACTGGAGACGAGAAAAAGGGTGTCCTTGGTCAGTCTTGGGTTCATGTCCTCCCATCGGTACGTGAAGGCTGGGGAATGAGCGTGATCGATGCTGCTGCGTGTGGGACACCGTCCGTTGCGTACGACGTTCCTGGGCTATCCTGTTCCATAAAGAATGGAAAGACGGGGCTTCTCGTGCCCTATCACGACGTCGAGGCGCTGGCTGGAGCCATACTTAGGATACTTGTGGACGAAGAACTGAGAACCAGGTTTTCGAAGAACGCTATAGAGTGGTCGAGGAACTTCGACTGGGATAAGACGGCGAAATTGACTCTAGAAAGACTAAGACAGATATCGAGGTAATGTATCAGAAAATGGGAAAGATACTAGTAACCGGAGGGGCGGGTTTCATCGGCTCTCACGTTGCCGAGTACTTCGCCAAGAAGGGTAACGAGATCACCGTGTTCGACAACTTATCCAGAACCAGAGTGTTGGGAAAACAGATCGGCGATCCTCATTACAACTGGAATTATCTGAGGAAATTCAACAACATCAAATTCGTTAGGGGCGATGTTAGGGATTTCAGTCAGGTTAAAGGGGCGGCTAAGAACTCGAACGTGATAATACACGCTGCAGCACAGGTTGCGGTAACGATCTCCCTGTCGGATCCCAGGATCGACTTTGAGACAAACGCCCTAGGGACGTTCAACGTTCTCGAGGCTGCGCGGTTGAACGACTCCTCCATGATCCTCTGCTCAACGAATAAGGTGTACGGTGAGAACGTCAACAAGATACCCGTCGGCGAGGGTCAAAAGAGGTACTACTTCAAGGATGATAATTTTAGAAGCGGCATACCCGAGGACTTCCCCATCGACCTCTGCAGTCACAGTCCTTATGGATGTTCAAAGCTTGTGGGTGACCTATACGCCCAAGACTATGCTGAAACCTTCGGACTGAGAGCCGGAGTCTTCAGGATGAGTTGCATCTTCGGCGAGAGACAGTTTGGCGTGGAGGATCAAGGTTGGGTCGCGTGGTTCACAATCGCTACGTTGACGGGCATGCCGATAACGATATACGGAGACGGGAAACAGGTAAGAGACGTTCTATACGTCGAGGATCTGGTGAGGGCCTTCGACTTGTTCCTAAGCTTGGGGTTGAAGCACGAGGTCTTTAACATGGGTGGAGGTCCGGAGAATGTCTTATCACTCCTTGAGCTTTTGAGTTTGTTAGAAGAACTCACAGGCAGGAAACCCAAAGTCTCCTTTGATGATTGGAGACCCGCGGATCAGAAGGTGTACGTTTCGGACATATCCAAAGCCAAGAGGAAGCTCGGATGGGGCCCGAAGGTTGCCCCGAGGGAGGGCGTAAAGAGACTGGTTGAATGGTTTGCGGATAGCATAGATGTTTGGAGGAAGGTCTATAGGAAGTGACGGGTGACCTGAAGGTTTCTGTCAACATTCCAACTTACAATTCGGAGGAAACCATTGGTGAGTGTTTACAGTCTGTAAAGGAGCAGACCTATCCGGACATAGAAATAATCGTGATTGACGGGTTTAGCCATGATGGGACGTTGAGGATAGCCAGAGAATTTGGAGCCAGAACCTATTTCGCCAAGGTGCTTTCCGACGCCCGTCGTGTCGGAGTTGAAAAGAGCCGCGGAAAGTACGTCCTCCTTCTAGACTCCGATCAGGTTTTGGAACGGAACGTGATCCAGAGATGTGTCGAAAAGTGTGAGAACGAGGGCTATGACGCCGTGACGCTGTTCGAGCAATCCATTATGGAACGCGATGATCTCCTTCACAGGGTTGTGGCCTACGATAAGTGGTTGCTCTCCTCCACACGCGATGAGCATGTGATGTACGGTTCGACCATCCCTCGCTTCTTTAGAAAGGACGTACTGAAGAAGATCGAATGGCCCAGAGACCTCTTGATCTTCGACCATTACTTCATCTATCTAAGGGCCCTAGAAGCGGGCGCAAAGACGTGCTTCCTAGACACAAAAATCTACCATCATGAGCCTCCTACCTGGGCCTCGCTAATCCGGAAAAACTACCGCTACGGCAGGCACTATCTTAAGGCATTGGGTAGAGACAAAAGGCTCGTGATATCTCATAGCATACCCAGGAAGGTGTACATCACTGGGAAGGCCTTTAGAAATCCCTCCCTCTTCATCGGTCTTCTCTTCCTCTACCTCGTTAAGGCTACATCCACAACTGTGGGCGCGTTGAGTAGCCTATTATCTGTCGTAGACTAGGTGAGAAACACAAGTGAAGGTCTCCGTCGTGATTCCCACCTATAACAGGTGTCGGGATCTTGAGAGATGTCTCGAATCGCTTAGGAGGCAAACCTTTACGGACTTTGAGACCGTTGTCATTGACAACGGTTCAACCGACGGCACACCAAACCTACTAACGAGGTATCCGGTGAAGGTAATCAGAGACGAAACCAAGAACTTGGCGCATTTGTTTAACCTAGGCTGGCGAGAAACCACATCCGAGGTTGTGGTTTACATCAACGACGATGCCGAGGCTCATCCTGATTGGCTAGAGAACGTCGTGAAGACTTTCGAAAGCTTCGAGGACGCTGCCGTGGTGGGTGGACCGACGATAGCCACCCGTAATCAAGAAATTCTCAGCTTACATCAACGAGCTACATCCTCAAAATTGCTAGGTCTTCTCGCTATGATCTACGACTCGGTGGTTCTCGAGGGCAGGTTATTGGACATCGGGGTTCTGTGTGAGAGTGGGGCATACAGCATTGGGGGATCTCTGGCCCTGAGTGCTGAGTTGAGCCACCCCATCCACGTGGACGTACTAACCATAACCAACATGGCTGTCAGGAGACAGGTCCTCGCGAGCCTGGGAGGCTTCGACGAGAACTTCCGATTTTGGCACATCGACGGAGACTTTTTCGTTCGTCTGAAGAGAGCAGGCCTTAAGGCTATCTTTAACCCGAAAGTGGTTGTGTGGCACCACGTCAGTCCCGTTGGAGCCACTCGGTCTGCCTATGTCATGGCAAGAGGTACCGCGTACTTCTTGCTGAAATCGGTCCGTCCGAGATCCACGGGAGGATGGCTGCGCTACCTACTGAACGTCATGTACTTCAACTTCTATTGGCTCTACAAGGTCTGGGCAACCAATGACGTCGGCTTTCTGAGGGGGATCCCTGGCTTCGTCGAGGGCGTTAGGCATTACCTCAGAACGCTGTGAAAAGCAGCAGGGAAAATACAACCCTCTTAACTCTTTTGGCTCACTATGATTGAAAACCCTTAGAGTGAAAGTGAAGATGGACTGGTATGAGGGGCTCAGAACCCGTATGGGCTTCTTGCTTTTCGTCGCCCTAGTCTCATCATTTTTCGCATACGCTTACAGAGACCTCCTGGGCTATGGCCTTCTCTCCTTCGGCGACCTCACTCCATTTCCCGAACCCGGCGAAGCCTTCAACGCCTTCTTCTTCTCCTGGCAACCTCTGGGTATGGGCTTCAGCTTACCGCGTGAGGCTCATTTGTTCTTCATGGGTATCCTCACCACTCTTCTGGGGAGCGATGTCGTTCTGTCACAAAAGTTGTTCTACCTCTCGCTGCTCCCAGTTGCAAGTATTTCGATGTATGTTTTCTTAAACAGCTTCATCACGTCGCGAATCAGCAAATTCGTCGCATCCCTATTCTACATCGCAACCATCGAACCACTATGGTCATTTGTGAATGGAGCTTCGACATTTCTATTTCTTCAAGCAATCTATCCTTTATTACTATTTTTCTTCTTCAACCTTCTGAACGGTGAGAAAAGAATAAGCAATATGCTCATATTTACTATTTTTTTGGGTGTAGCGGTTTCGTTCCATTATCAATTTATTCTTTTTTTCGCACCGTTTATGGCTATTTTCCTGATAATTCATATACTGGAAAGAAGGAACCATGAATATACGATTAAAACCATTGTGTTACTATCATTTTCCCTCCTGTTGTGTTACCTGCTTGGATCCCCGTGGTGGGCACCCTTCGGTATCCAGTCTTTGTTGTTCCCTTGGAGTGAGATGGCAAAGACCCTGCCAATGGAGAAGCTGATCCTAGATGTGTCACACAGCTATCGATATGCCACCCTAACCAACCTGTTAACGCTCAACGTGATTCACCCGGCGAGTCTGCTTTTGCCCCTATTCGCCTTCGCATCCATCTTGTTTTCAGGCAGCGGGAGAAAGCGGAGATACGCCATCGGATTTTCGATCCTGGTTTTCTCGGTGACCTTGTTCGGTTGGCTCACACATCTCGGGATCACTCTGGATGTTTTCAGCACATTTCCGTTTCTTTTCGCGTTCAGGGAAGCGGCCAAGCTAATCTACGTACTCTTGCCCGCTTATCCACCCTTAATCGCCATCACGATCGACGGGATCTTGGATCGATTTAGGTTTGCCATAGAAAAACCGAATGTGAGACTAAGAGGCGCGCGACTGGCACTTCCCTTGGCCGCTCTCAGCTCAATTATCCTCCTTCTCGTGTTCAATATCGGGATCTACGAGGGCGGACGCTTTCTTAGAGGCGATATGGCCCTTCACGAGTACCGCGGAAGTGCTTTTGCTGTCCCCGATGCTGTCCAGAGTGCCAGTGACTGGATAAAGGAACGCAGAGAAAATGAAGGATTTTTCAGGACGTTGTGGCTACCCTTGGATTTTCACACTCAAAACAGTTTGACATGGATGGACCCTTACACGTTTGGCGTGCCAGCACAGGGGGAAGTTCTTGGGCTACCCAATTTGGATTACGTCAAGTTCGTGTTGAGCGTCCTGAGCGCTGGGCTCACGAGTCATATCGGCACCCTGCTGGCTCTGTCCAATGTGAAGTACATAATAGTGAATCTGGCATCTGACCAGCGAGGACCGCCGACCGTTGTCAATCTTCAAAGGACCTATTACCCTACGGGTGATCCCAATCGCTTTGTCGAGATCCTGGATAAGCAAGCCGACTTAAAGCTTATCGAAAATCGGACGGAGTTCCTTGTGTACGAGAACATGAGGTTTGTTACTCACCTCGCGGCGTACGATGACCTGTTTTTCATTATGGAACCTGCGCCCATCGATTATAGCTCTACAACCTACCACGCTACCGAAAATCTGATCTCGAATCCAGGATTCGAAAGTGGTCTAGATCACTGGAGCCTCATCGGTAAGGGTGGCTTCTCGATCGATACCATCGCTCATACTGGAAGATCCAGTGTAAAGATCGCCAATCTCTTTCAGGAAGACGCCGAGGTGAGGCAAAGCCTACCTGTCTACGGTGACGCCCAGTACGAGGTCTCCTTTTTCATGAGGGTGGTGAACGTGAAATCCTCGCTTCTTAAGCTGGTCTGGTATGACAGCTGGGAACCGAGCGGAAAACCCGTGAGAGAGGATGTATTGGAACAGGTTCACGAGTCGAAGAACTGGTGGCAATCCAAACACCTGGTCACCAGCCCAAGAGACGCCGTGAGACTGGATGTAGTATGCTCAGGAGGCCGATCCTTAGACGGGGCTAACCCTGGATTGACTTGGTTTGACGACATCTCGATCGTCGGGTTTTATTCACCCCTTCCGGCTCCAACCTCGGGTCTCGCGGCTATGCTGGCGCTATCACATGTTCCAAACTTTGACCCAACGAAGCATCTCGTCGTCTTCGAGGAAGGGCTTCACGCGGATTCAACCGTTTCACTCAAGAACAGCTCCAGAGCACTGATATTTTTGAATGGTTCGCCACAAGAATCAGACGAGGTAACCGCATCCCACGATTATCTAATCATGCTAGAGGCGGAGGCTGCATTCATCCCCAAGCACGGCTATTGGTCTCACCCTAAGGAGATCAGAGCCAGCAACGGCTACGTGATAAAATGCGAGGAGGAAGGAATAGCTCTCGGTAACTTCTCGATCCCTCGAAGCGGTCAATACAGGATTGCGGTCCGGACCTCAACCGAGGGTGGCATCGTGCTATCGATAGACGACGAATCGGCCCTCACCATAAACAGTACCGGTGATGAATCGCTGATGTGGTTTGAATCCAAGCCCGTTTATCTCAAAGATGATGAAGAGCACACCGTGTCGTTGCTTTGCCAGGGACCATCGGTTATTGACCAACTAATAATCTTTTCAGCCGAAGACGACGAGAAGCTCGAGGACATCTTCAATTCTGGAGAGATACCGCCGCAACCCTCCTCCTCAAGGATAAACCCTACCAAGTACCAAGTTGAATTTTCAACATCGGGTCCAGCCTTCTTGATTATGGGCGAGTCTTACCATCCCGATTGGAACGCTTACGCTGACCACACGAAACTCGGCCACTTTAAGACATTCTATTGGTCCAATGGATTTCGCGTGGGTACGAGCGGGTTGATCACCGTCTCCTTCGATTTGCAGAAACTAAGAAATCAGACGATAACGATATGGGCGGCCACTTGGATCTTTATCCTTGTCGCCGCCGTCTACACATCGCTAAGGCCACTGGTGAGATATAAAGTGTTCCGCAGATTATCCGGTAGGGCAATCAGATGAACTCGAAGTTTAAGTGGAGTCGATATCTAGTTGAGTAGCAAGCCCTTGGTATCGGTCATCATTCTGAATTTCAATGGGAAGGGCTTTCTAGAAACATGTTTAAGCTCTGTTCTTGACTCCGACTATCCGGAGTTTGAAGTGATTTTTATCGACAATGGATCCACCGACGGTAGCGTCGAGTTCGTTGAAAGACGCTTTGGGGATGATCCACGTCTCAGGATCGTTAGGAAGTCTAGGAATGTGGGGGTGACTAGGGGACTTAATTCAGGTATAGGTCTGTCCAAAGGCGAGTACACCGCATTGCTCAACAACGACACCAAGGTCCATCAGGGATGGCTTAAAGAGCTGGTTGCAGTACTGGAAAGCGATCGAAGTGTAGGTGCCGCCCAATGTAAGCTCCTCTCCTTCGACTATCCTGATAAAATCGACAGTGCCGGGTGCGTGATGGACGCCCACGGCTGTGTGATGGAGAGAGGCAGGGTGTCCTTCGATTTCCGCGAAGAGGATAGAGGGCAATATGACCAAGTGGAGGAGATATTCTCGGCCGGATGTCCGGCCTCCCTTGTCAGGAGAAGCGTGCTGAAACAAGTGGGTTTGTTCGATCCCGAATTTTTTGCGGGCTATGAGGATGCTGATTTATCTTGGCGGATTAGGTTAGGGGGTTACAGGATCGTTTTGGTTCCGAAGGCTGTGGTATATCATAAACGAGGTTTGACGAGTTCTCAAGGTGCCCTGAGTCATGATGTCATGTGGCATTTCAGCAAGAACAGGATGGCGATGCTGATCAAGAACTATTCTCTCAAAAAACTAACAAGGGTAATACCTCCAGTATTAGCCATCTACCTCCTACAATTCACTAACTTCCTACGGTTTGGAGCCATAGCAGCTCTCATTCCCTTAAGAGCACTTTTTTGGAACGTAAAGGAGTTGAGGTACCTCCTTCGTCAGCGACACCTCGTCCAGAGAAAAATCAGAAGGGTTCCTGACAGTGTGATCCTAAAGGCTATGAAAAGAGGATGCATCACCGTACAGTACTACCTCCAACCGTACCTCTTTGGATCTCTTAGGTGAACGAACATCCCAAAAAAGGGAAAACAACCCTCAAAAAGCAAGGGCGTAATCATAGACATTGAAAGACCTAAACTTACATAGCGAATCCAACTCGCCGAATCATCGTTATGAGCTTTTGACTGGCCTCACGGTTTTCTTGGTAATCATCTCAGTCAGTGTTCAGGCCTCAAATCCGGCATCAGCTCAACCAACGACTTCACCTATCCAACTGCACGGAAGCGAGAGAGTGCCCTATGACCTAACCGACCTTTACGATGCTATACTCTTCTCGGTGCAGGGGTTGAGGGAGCACGCTACCGATGATATTAATGTACCCACGTGGTTTTCTGTCCGTTACGATGCCAATACCGGTACCAAATTCAAAGATGAACTATGGCATGATGGGGAGCTATTCGACCCCTTCCTCTACATCACCGCCTACAGGCTGACCGGTAACTCCACCTA
>JBHIEI010000019.1:0-22633 GCA_046760555.1 Bathyarchaeia archaeon | reverse complement strand
TCATAGATGTCTTTGGCTTCGATCACCGCAACAGCATCAAACCTGCCTAAGACCGAGTTGGCCATTCTAACACCTTTGATGCGCCTTGAACTTACGATCTCTTGAGAGGTCCCGGGTTTCATAGTGACCATGACGAAAGCCCTTAGGGGCTTAGGTCGGAGATCTTTAGCTGAAGTTGGTTGGGTCATTTCTCGGAGAGAGCTATCGAAGTTTCGGTATGAATGATGTTTGGGTTTGCCTCGATCACATTGTACACGATTTCGTTGATCGTCCGAAGATCAGGCGCCTCTATTAGTGCTATGGCGTCGAATCTGCCGTAGACAGAGTCCGCCTGGATGACGCCTTTGACCTGTTCTTTGATATCTTTGATCACTCTATCAGAGGTTCCGGGCTTTGTTCGCAGCAACAGATACGCTTTCACAGCGATCACCTCCTTCTCTTACGAATCGTCATTTTCTCATCCTCAATAGTCTAGGTACTTCATGATCTCCCAGGGGCTGACGTATAAGCAGTATTGATTCCAGTCGTTGGTCTTGTACTCGATGAAGGCGTCGAAGATGTGGCTCCCTAAGGTCTCGTGGATGACTTCATCGCTCTTCATCTCCTCTAGTGCATCTTTCAGCGTGGTGGGAAGCTCCCCAATGCCTAGTGCCCGCCTTCGCTCTGGAGTTAGCTCGTACACATCCTCGTCAACCGGATCCCCCGGATCGATCTTTCTCTTGATGCCGTCAAGCCCAGCCATCAGGAGACACGAAAAGGCCAGGTATGGGTTACACGATGGGTCAGCGCTACGAAATTCCGCCCGTTTATGGGAGGCGAACTCCGGACCCTTGTAGTAGACGGGTACCCGAACTAGGGCTGACCGGTTCCGGCGTGACCACATTATGTAGATCGGTGCCTCGAATCCGGGAACGAGTCGCTTGTAGGAGTTTACCGTCGGGCAACAAACAGCGGTGAGAGCCCTCGCATGTTCCAGCAATCCGCCTATGAGGTACCTGCCCGTCTGGCTTAGCTCGGCATACTCATCGTTCTCGTCATACATCGCATTTGTTTTACCCCTCCAGATGGATGTGTGGATGTGCATTCCGCTCGCGTTGTCAAGGTACAACGGTTTGGGCATGAAGGTGGCGATCATCCCATGCTTCTTTGCCACGTTCTTGGCGACGAACTTGTAGTATAACGCCCTGTCCGAGGTTTCTACGAGGCTCCCATACTGGAAATCGATCTCTATCTGACCAGCTGTGGCCACCTCATGGTGGTGCATCTCAACCTTGAACCCGAAGTTGTCCACGAGGATTGATGCCACCTCGTTGCGGTATGCGATAGTTGTATCCTCGGGCGGAGGTCTGAAATACGCCTCCTTTGGTCTGAGGGTTACACCGCCTGGTCTGATCTCTGGTGACTCGGGTACGACCCTCGGCGCACCCCAAGCATCGCCTGAACCTCCAGTCGGGCTGACCCACGGATCCCAAACCAGTTTCGTCGGGTCGATGGAAGTAAAGACGAAGTACTCCAGTTCGGGACCGAAGTAACCGGTATACCCCATACCTTTTGCCGCCTTAACGGTTCTCCTTGCTACGTGTCCTCTCGGGCAGACATCCGAGGGTTCGGAGGCCCCGTAAGCCTCATAAACATCTCCCAGGATGATGGCGCTCCTCTGCTTGGCAGTGTTCTCCCACGGGATGATGGCTAGGGTTTGCGGGTCTGGTTTGAGGACCATATCGGATTCCTCGATTGATTTAAAACCACGAATGGAAGAGCCATCGAATGGTATCCCGTTGACAAAAGCCGATCCTTCTGTGTACAGGTTTGCGGGTATCACCACATCCTGCAACATGCCACGGATGTCCACGAAGGCAGAGTGCACCCAGCGGACGCTGTGGTCTTTTAATAGCCTAGTTGCTCTATCCAAGGGCTCTTTGATAGGATGAGACGTTGTCATATATGATTGAATTCTAATTGGGAAAATGTATATAAAATTTTGGATATTTTGAACGTTTATTCAAATTTTTAATGAAAATTTGTACGTTTAGAAAGGAAACCCAAAAGACCCATCAGGAAGCGAGGGTGTTTGGACCGAAGGCATGGAGAGCCTTCTGACATTTTGTTTAAAAATTTACATAAAAGTGAGAATTTTGACCAAAAATAAATTATTTCTAAACAAAAAAGAAATTTTTAAATAGAATATTTGAGCAAAATAGCCTATCGATTGCACAGGTGGCCATAGACGAGAGAGGAGCGAGTTAGAACCCCCGACGCTTGTGGAATGGTCGGGATGCTCAATGCAAGGGGTAGCAGCATCAAGGGAGGGAAGATAGCTGATGCCATGAAGCCCATGCAGCCGAGGTATAACGGATTAGGTGCGGGCTTCGCCGGGTACGGCATTTATCCCAGACTCCGAGAGCATTACGCCCTGCACTCGATGTTCTACTCCGAAGAGAGCAAGGTAGCAACAGAGGAATTTCTCAAGTCTAAGCTCGACGTAGTAAAGGACGAGCCCATTCCAACCAAGGGTGTGGAAGCGATCACAAATGGACCCATTCTCTGGAGATTTTTCGTAGATGTGCCCGAGCATCTGCTTGTTACCTCTCCGACACATGACGAGGGCAACTACATCCTCCGTACCGTTATGCACATCAACAGCAGAATCGAGGGCGCTTACGTGGTATCAAGCGGCAGGGATATGGGGGTTTTCAAGGCTGTGGGTTTTCCTTCAGAGGTGGCCGAGTTATACAGAATAGAGAGATACGAAGGCTACATGTGGCTGGGACATGGTAGGTATCCCACCAATACACCTGGGTGGTGGGGTGGGGCCCATCCATTTAGCTTTCTGGGATGGTCAGTTGTTCATAACGGTGAGATTAGCTCGTACGGAACGAACAAACGATACGCCGAACAATGGGGTTACAAATGCACACTACTGGCGGATTCCGAGGTTTTGGCTTACCTCTTCGACCTACTCGTTCGACGGCACGAACTCCCCATCGAAGTAGCCTCCGCGGCTCTGTTTCCTCCCTTTTGGGAACAGATCGATCGTTATCCAGATGGGTATGGGGAACTGATGCGGGTTATTAGAATGACGTACGGGGGCGCCCTGGTAAATGGTCCAGCCAGCATGATCGTAGCCACAACGCATGGCATGAGGGGCATGATCGGATTGACCGACCGCATTAAGCTCAGGCCTTTGGTTGCAGCGAAGAGGGGGGACATTTATTACATCGCTAGCGAGGAGTGTGCCATCAGGGAGGTGTGTAACGACCCCGAAAAAGTTTGGGCACCCCAGGCGGGCGCACCTGTGATAGCCAAGTGTGAATGACGCCGATCCGAAGTCTTATACGCCCTGATTTTCTGGTCAAGATAGATCACGGTAGATGCAATCTTTGCAAGCGATGCCTTCTTGACTGCAGCTTCGGTGTGCTGAAGTATGATGAGGAGATGGACCGCATAGTGGCCGAAGATGTGGGGTGTGTTGCCTGTCATCGCTGCGTGGTTTTTTGTCCCAAGGAGGCGATTACGGTGGTCGGTAATCCTCTGGCGTATAAGGATCAAGGTACTTGGACCAAGAGGGTGCAGGGGGATATCCGGATACGAGCCGAGACAGGAGCTGTTCCTCTCGTGGGAGGAGGCACAGACCTCTTCTACCCCTGTATCCTTGACCATATTCTCATCGATGCTTGTCAGGTGACAAACCCCTCGATAGATCCACTCCGTGAGCCCATGGAGCTAAGAACCTATCTCGGGAGAAAGGCGCCGAAACTAGAGGTCCTAGAATTAAGCGAGGGGAGATTTACGCTAAAGACGAGAATTTCAAAGAATATCAAGCTCGAGACCCCCATCACGTTCGCGGCGATGTCATATGGTGCTGTCAGCCTCGAGGTGCATAAGGTGCTGGCTATGGTCGCGAGAGAGAAGGGGATTACCATGAATTCGGGAGAGGGAGGTCTTCACCGGGACCTGTTTCCCTATGGCGATCACATCATAGTTCAGGTGGCCTCGGGACGTTTTGGGGTCCATAAGGAGTATCTGGACGTGGCGGCTGGCATAGAGATCAAAATCGGACAGGGTGCAAAGCCGGGTATCGGAGGGCATCTCCCCGGCGAGAAGATAACACCAGAGATAGCGGAAACCCGTATGATCCCCATAGGCACGGATGCCCTATCGCCCGCTCCCCATCACGACATCTACTCGATCGAGGACCTATCCCAGCTCGTTTACGCACTGAAAGAAGCTACAGAGTACAGGAAACCAGTGTTCGTGAAGATAGCAGCCGTCCACAATGTCGCCCAGATAGCGAGCGGGATCGCCCGGTCTGGCGCCGACGGGATCGTCGTCGATGGCTTCAGGGGAGGAACGGGTGCCGCTCCTCAGATCATCAGGGATCATCTCGGCATTCCGATCGAGCTTGCCATAGCCGCGGTCGACGACAGGCTCCGTGAGGAGGGGATCCGAAGTGAGGCCTCTATTATAGCGTCGGGAGGGATCCGATCAAGCGCCGATGTGGCGAAGATCATTGCCCTAGGAGCCGACGCGGTTGGTATCGCGACTGCGGCACTAATCGCCATGGGATGTAACGTCTGTGGGCAATGCTACACGGGTCTATGTCCCTGGGGTCTTACGACACAGAGGCCTGACCTTCGGAAGAGGCTAAATGTAAAAGAGGGCGTGGAGAGGGTTTCCAATCTCATCGCTGTTTGGAGCAAAGAACTCGAGGAAATCCTTGGTGCCCTCGGAATGAACTCCATTGAGAGCCTACGTGGAAACAGGGAACGGCTTCGAGGCGTCGGGCTCGACAGCACGACTCTAGAAATACTGGGGATTGAGCCTGCGGGGCGATAGCGTGAGAATCAACGCGAGAGGCCACTCCTTCAAAGAGCTCAACGAACGGATAAGGGAAGCCATCAGAAAGGGCGCAAATGGTATCGATCTCTTTAACGTTAACGGTCAACGATACATCGGTGACGGTGTAAACCGAAAGGTATCCATCGTCATCCACGGCACGGCGGGCAATGACCTCGGAGCCTTCATGAACGGGGTTAAAATCGTCGTTCATGGTAACGCTGGCGACGGTGTTGGAAACACCATGGACGGTGGAAAGATAGTCATTCACGGAGGCGTAGGCGATATCACGGGGTACTCGATGAGGGGAGGGTCGATCTTCATCGAAAGAGACGCGGGATACAGAGTAGGAATCCACATGAAGGAATACCACACTCACTGTCCCGTGATCGTGATCGGAGGGCTCGCGCGGGACTTTCTAGGCGAGTACATGGCTGGGGGCAGGATCGTAGTTTTAGGGATAGGAACCGACGGGGACCCCGTCGGAGATTTCATCGGGACAGGCATGCACGGTGGGAAAATCTACATACGAGGAAGGGTATCCAAAGATGCGTTAGGGGAGGGAGCCAAGATTGAGGACTTAAGGGAAGACGACTGGGAGGAACTGAGGGAAATTCTAAACCGATACTGCGGTGAGTTTCAGATCTCCTCAGATAGGCTCTTGGATTCTCGGTTCACCATGATAGTCCCAACGTCTCACAGACCCTTTGGCAAGCTATATGCTTTCAATAAGAGAGCGAAACGGTAAGTTTACCTGTAAGATCCAAATTACGGCTAGGAGACGTTGTTTCCAAATTTCTAAGGCCTGACGGGAATGCCGTGCTTGGCCAAAAAATCCTTCACCTCTCGGACTGTGTACTCCCCGTAATGGAAGATGCTGGCGGCCAAGACCGCGTCGGCTTTTCCAGTCGTCAGGGCCTCCAGCATGTGTTGAGGATGCCCAGCCCCACTGCTCGCGATGATCGGCACACCCACGCGATTCGAGAGCTCTCGAAGGAAGACGGTGTCGTAGCCTTCCTTAGTCCCGTCAAAGTCCAGAGAGGAGGCCATAATTTCTCCCGCCCCCAGCTCAACCACTTTCTCGGCCCAGCCGAGGGCGTCCATCCCCACCGGCTTTCTTCCTCCGTAGATGTAAACATCCCACCAACACCTCCCCCGAGGGGTTTCCAACACGTTTTTACCAGGAGCCCTGTCCCGGGCTCCGAGATACACCCGTTTCACGTCGATCGACGAGACGATACACTGACTGCCGAAAACCCTCGCCGAGCGCCGTATGATCGATGGATCCAACACGGCTGCGGTGTTAATTGCGATCTTGTCGGCCCCCGAACAGAGTATCTTGCGGATGTCCTCAAGCTTTCGGATTCCGCCTCCCACCGTGAATGGTATGAAGAGCACCTCTGCAGTTCTTTTTACGACATCGATCAGAGTGTCTCGTCTCTCATGAGATGCGGTTATGTCCAGGAACACGAGCTCGTCGGCACCCTGATCGGAGTATCGCGATGCCAGTTCCACAGGATCGCCCGCATCCCTCAGCCGTTTAAAGCCTATTCCCTTCACCACGCGGCCAGCTTTCATGTCTAGGCACGGAATTATCCTCTTTGCTAGCATTTTACCGTGAAGGGAACTACGCGCAGGGGTCCCATCTTCTCTACCTCTTAACGAGATGGGTAAAGTTTCTTAATATTCGCAGACCGTCGGCACCCGACTTCTCCGGGTGAAACTGGGTGGCAAAGACGCAGCCTCTCGCCACCGACGATGCAAAGCTGATCCCATACTCTGTTGTAGTGACTACGTCGCTCTCGCTCTGTGGATTGGCGTAGTAGGAGTGATTGAAGTACACGTACGTGTGGTCATGCACATCATGGAAGAGTGAATTATCGGGTCTAACGATTTTCAGCGTGTTCCACCCTATATGGGGAACCTTTAAACCAGAGGGGAGACGAACGACCTTGCCCTTGAACACGTCCAGGCCCCTATACGTGCCCTCCTCGGTGCTGGAAGTGAAGAGTAGTTGGAAGCCCAAGCATATCCCTAACAGCGGCTTGCCTGAATCAGTCTCATCCAGCACTACCCGTGAAAGTGGCGCGAGATTTTTCATCGCATCTCTGAACGATCCCACGCCGGGAAGGACAAGCGCGTCTGCCGCACGGAGTTCCCCTTCATGATTTGTTATGCGGACCTTCGCTCCAACCCTTTCAAACCCGTTCCGGATGCTTCGAAGATTGCCTACCCCGTAGTCGATGATAGCGATCGTTGCCAACTAGACCACTTTTCCTATGATCGTTCCCCCTTATGCGTTTCGCTGTTCTTCAAGAAGTCAGAGGGTCTGTCTGTACCTTTTATCTGCACTGTTCTAAACGATAATCTGGAAATGAGTGGGGGGAGCTGGAGTCCTCCTAAGTGGATGTATCGATACGGAAGGCCATCTAAAGATGATGCCTATTTTGAAAACATGACCAGAGTTATTTTCCTCGCAGGGTTGGATTGGAGAATGATTGGGAGGAAGTGGCCTGACTTCAAGGTGGCTTTCAAGAACTTCTCCATAGATGAGGTCGCAAAATTCGACGAAGAGGACATAGAGCGACTTATGAGTGATACAAGCATCGTCAGGAATCGGGCGAAGATAATTGCAGCAATCAACAACGCAAGGCAATTTCAGAACATAAAAAAGGAACACGGATCATTCCAGTCCTACCTCGATAGCTTCGACAAGTCCAACAATTACGCCTTAGTTGTTAAGGCACTTGGCCAGAGATTCAGTCGCGTTGGACCTGCGTCGGCACGCATTTTCCTCTTTAGTGTCGGAGAAAAAATAGAGCCCCCAGGAGAGTAGTTCTTCCGCTTTTCCATGGGCGGGATGGGATTCGAACCCACGACCTCAGGCTTAGAAGGCCTGCGCCCTATCCAAGCTAGGCTACCCGCCCGTCAATTGATTGTGGAGGCATCCTAAATCTTTTTGAGCTGAGCTTAAACCCAAAAAAGCCTAAACGATCCGAAACTTGATTATCTCCTCCAATGAATAGGGCGTGATCGTCCTGCTACCGAGAGATTTCGCTAACGCGTCGGCCGTCTCGATACAAGTTATGGTGGGGACCAAGAATTCGGTGGCTGTCCGTCTCAAAATGAATCCGTCCCGAAGGGTTCTACCTCTCCGCTGTGAGGGAGTGTTGATGAGCAGGCCAACCTTTCGTTTCGATATGCAATCCAGAACGTTCTCGCGTTTTGACCCCATCTTAGGTAGCGCTTTAACGTCTCGAATGCCAGCCTTCCCAAGGGCTTTTGCTGTTCCCCGAGTCGCCCATACATCATAACCCAGCGATCGAAGCTGTCTCGCTATCTCAACCGCCTTGGGTTTGTCTTCATCACGCACGGTAATCAGCACTGGTTTGTCGGGTTCAGGTACCTCTAGACCTGAGGACATGAGGGCCTTGATGTAGGCGCCAGCAAAGTCCCGATCGATACACGCGACCTCGCCCGTAGAATTCATTTCCACTCCTAGGAGAGGATCGGCTTCCTTCAACCTGACAAACGAGAAGGTCGGAACCTTCACCGAGACGTGAGAGACTTCCGGGCCCTCAATGAAGGGCTTGAAATCTCTTAACTTTCTACCAAGCATGACCTTGGCCGCCAGCCAGATGAGGGGGATGCCCGTGGACTTGCTCGTGTAGGGCATGCTCCTGCTTGCACGGAGGTTGAGCTCCATCACGTAGACCTTGTCATCCTTTACTATGAACTGGATATTGAAGGGCCCCCTGATCCGAAGAGCCCGGCCTAGCTTTCCCGCATAATCCGCTATGGTCGACTTGACCTTTTGACTGAGCGTTTGCGGCGGAATCACCATGGTGGCATCACCACTGTGCGTCCCCGCAAGTTCGATGTGTTCGATGATTGCTCCTATCACCACCTCCTCCCCATCGCCAACAGCGTCAACCTCAACCTCCTTTGCGTTCTCCATGAACTTGCTGATGACAACCGGGTGCTCGAGCGACACTCTGGTTGCACGTCTTATGTAGTCAATCAGATCTCGCTCGTCACGGGCTATGCTCATCGCGGCTCCCGAGAGAACGTACGAGGGTCGAACGATGACCGGATATCCTACCCTCTTAGCAAATGCCTGTGCGGCCGATAGCGAGGGGACAGAGCTCCATTGGGGCTGAGGGATGCCCAGCGAGTCGAGGAGCCCGCTGAATTTTAGTCGATCCTCAGCCCAGTCTATGCTCTTCGCACTCGTACCGATGAGCTTGACACCATGCTTCGCTAACGACAGGGCCAGATTGTTTGGGGTTTGACCACCAACACTGACAACTACCCCCAAGGGGTTCTCCTTTTCCACGATATCCAGAATCCTTTCGAGGGTTATCTCCTCAAAATACAGCTTGTCCGACATATCGAAGTCCGTCGATACGGTCTCGGGGTTGTTGTTTATCACGATCACTTCGTCGATCCCCTCATCCTTGATGCCCCACGCGGTGTTCATCGTACAGTAATCGAATTCCACGCTGCTACCGATTCTGATGGGCCCAGCTCCCAAGACCACAACCTTGCTTTTCGATGAGAGATCCACATCGTCCTCCTGGTCTCCATAAGTCACGTAACAATAGTTGGTCTTTGATGCCCACTCCGCGGCCATCGTGTCAACGATTTTGAAGGAGGGCACGATTCGATGCTTCTTCCTAAACCTCCGAACCCAGAACTCATCGGTATCGAGGCACATGGCGATCTGTGCATCCGAAAAACCGAGCCGCTTGGCCCGGCGAATCGCGTCTACCAGTTCCCTCTCATCCAGCAGGGAAACTGTACGAAGGCGGTCTTCCATATCAATTATGCCTTTGATCTTGTGAAGGTACCACTTGTCTATCCCTGTTAACCCATAGATCTCGTCGAGCGACAGCCCCACCTTGATCGCCTTCGCTATGTGAAAGAGACGCTCATCGGTGGGATAGCGCAATACTCTTTTAAGCTTCCTTAGGGAGCCGGGTTTCTCGTCGGATGGAGCGACCAGCCCCAAATTACCCGTCTCCAGCTCGCGGACTGCCTTTTGCAGGGCCTCTTCGAAGGAGCGGGCTATGGCCATAACCTCTCCCACCGATTTCATCTGGGTGCCGATTCTCCGACTGGCCCCACGAAACTTTGGGAAATCCCATCGCGGGATCTTCACCACGACGTAGTCGAGGGCGGGCTCAAAGCAGGCCGTGGTTACGCCCGTTACCTTATTCAGGAGTTCGGGCAGGGTGTACCCGATCGCCAGCTTAGCAGCTATGTACGCGAGTGGGTACCCGGTGGCCTTTGAGGCTAGAGCGCTGGATCTTGACAGTCTGGCGTTAACCTCGATGGCGACGTATCGTTCACTTTGCGGGTCTAATCCAAACTGGATGTTGCACTCCCCCACAACCTTTGTAGCTCGAATTACCCTGATGGCCGCACTTCTCATAAGCTGGTACTCTCGATTCGTGATGGTCTGGGTAGGCGCTACCACAATGCTATCCCCTGTATGGATCCCGAGCGGGTCTACGTTCTCGAGGGCCGCCACCGTTATGCAGTTATCCTCCATGTCCCTCATGACCTCGTATTCGATTTCCTTCCAATGCTCCAGGTATTGCTCGATGAGCACCTGATGCTCCGGACTTTGGACGAGTGATGGGCCCACGATAGACCTCAATTGACTGGGATTGTATGCCACGCCTGAACCACCGCCCCCCAGCGTGAAAGCCGCGCGAACGATGACGGGATAGCCGATGCCCTTCACAACCCTGAGCGCCTCTTGTACCGAGTAGGCTGGCTCGCTAATCGGGATCGGCACATTTGCCCTCTGGAGGGTTCTCTTAAACAGATCCCGATCCTCGGTGATACGGATCGTCTCGACAGACGATCCCAAGACCCTAACTCCTTCCTCCTCTAGGATCCCCAGCTCTGCGAGTCGAACGGCGACGTTAAGTGCCGTCTGTCCCCCGAACCCGAAGAGGATGCCGTCGGGCTTCTCCTTCCTAATGATGCTCGCGACAACATCGGGTGCTATCGGCTCCATATACACCCGATCGGCCATTTTGAGGCTCGTCTGAATCGTTGCGCAGTTAGGGTTGACCAAGATCGTCTTGATTCCCTCCTCCCTGAGTGCCTTCAGAGCCTGAGAGCCGCTGTAGTCAAACTCGGCTGCTTGAGCGATGACGATACCACCGCTACCGATCACCATTGCGCTTTTGATGTCCTCTATCTTGGGCACTCTAACCACTGCATGACTCGATCGCGTGTAAGAACCTCTCGAAGATGAATTTCGTATCAAGTGGACCTGGAGATGCTTCGGGGTGAAACTGTACCGCCGACACGGGAAGTTTGCTGTGTGTTATTCCCTCAACCGTTCGATCGTTGGCGTTAATCAGAGTGACCTTGAGTCCCGTGCCGGAGAGCGAGTCTGCGTCAACCGCGTATCCATGATTTTGGCTGGTGATGAAACACTGCCAAGTCCCAACCCTGAGACAGGGATGGTTTTGTCCTCGGTGGCCGAATTTTAGCTTGTAGGTGTCACCTCCCAAGGCGAGAGCGATTAGCTGATTCCCGAGACAAACGCCTAGAATCGGGGATCCCGATCGGATGAGTTTTCTCACCTCTTCTATCAAGTAGGGGACCATCTTCGGATCCCCTGGACCGTTTGATAGCACAATGCCATCGGGGTTGATGTCTAGGACCCTCTGGGCACTCGTATTACTTGGGACCTGCGTCACATTTAGTTTTAGGCTGAGGAGAGAGTCGATTATGCTCTTCTTAACCCCCCAGTCGATTACCACAAAGTCGAACCTACCGCCAACGTCGTACCTGACCACATTGTGGTTCGTGACCTCGGCGACGAGATCCCTTTTATTTGGATCCGGGATACGCCTGGACTCTCGTAGTAGTGAGTCGATGTCTGGGGCATCTCCCTTTTCGTAAACCAAAAGGATGCCTAACATTGTCCCGTGAACCCGGATCTTCTTGGTGAGGAGGCGGGTGTCAATGCCCTCGATCCCCGGAACTCCTGACGCTTCCAGCCAATCCTCTAGTGTGAGCTCGGATGCCCAATGGCTCGGTCCTCTGCATAGCTCGCGCACCACGTAGCCCTTGATCTTGGGGGTGCTCGATTCGAAGTGATCGGGGCAGACTCCATAGTTACCGATGAGGGGGTACGTCTGTATCAGGATCTGCCCGTAGTAGGAGGGGTCGGTGATTGACTCCGGGTAGCCAACCATGCCCGTGTTGAAGACGACTTCCCCTTCAGTTTTACCGACCGCTCCGAAGCCGGTGCCCCTGAAGAAGGTGCCATCCTCGAGAACCAACAGAGCCTCTTTTTCGCTACCGACTGGGCCTCTTTGCAAGAACCCTTCCTAACTTCCTAAGGGTCATTTTTAAAACTTAACGAAGATCTAGCTTACAGCACTGATTCACATAGAGATCGGCACTGGGGGTCTGCTACTATTTGTGCAACGATGTTCCGGTCACCGGAAGGCAGTCAGGTATCAGGAGGTTGCAGCATCGAAGGAAGAATAGACATTCAGTAAAAAAGCGAAGCGTGTGAAGGCTTCTAGGTCTACCCCAGAAAGTAGAAACACGAGAAGGTAAATCAACGGTGTACCGAACACACGAGAACAATATACCACACTCTCCCATCGTGGGGTTCAAGCAACTCTACGTTCATTCAACCCGGTTTAAAGAATCAAACGAACCCGTTTTGAGCCGCTGGTGGACCGAGGGGGATTCGAACCCCCGACCTCTCGGGTGCAAGCCGAGCGATCTTCCAGGCTGATCTATCGGCCCTACCAACCGAAGCGACTTGCGTCAGATAAATTTTCTAGTTCAGTTGGTGTAATAGTCTGATTGGCCGGAGTAGATTAGTGGTAGATCACCAGCCTGTGGAGCTGGAGGGGCGGGTTCGATTCCCGCCTTCGGCCCTCTCAGCCCTGGTGGCCGGACCCATCCCCATCGATGGAAAGATTTAGCTTACGGCCCTTCTTCAATTTGATGGGCCGGTAGTTCAGTGGTGGAATGCTTGGCTTACGTCCAAGTGGTCGTGGGTTCGAGTCCCACCCGGCCCATCCCAAAGGCTTCTAGGCGATCTTCAGCTCGTTCTGAAGCTCCTTTATCTTGCTCTCCAGACCCTGGATGAACTCTTCGGTGGCAAAATGTTTCAGGGGTTTATGACAGCGAGGACAGCGAAACGCCACATCCAGGGCCTCCTCAAAGGGCATCTCCGAACAGTCGGGATTGAGGCACCAGTAGAAGTCGTGTGCCTTCTCATGCTCCAATCTCAATTTGAGCCTCCTCAGGATCCTGATCTCCTGGCTCCTCATGAAGGTCTTTGCCCTCGCAGGCTGGAGGCTCCAGTGATAGATAAACCATCCGGTGTCCATGTTTCGCGTTTTCCTGTAGGTCGCGAGGGAGGAGTTGTAGAGCTGATAGAGGACCTTTCTGACATCGTTGATTGGTATATCCGTCGCCTCTGAAATCTCATTGTCTGTCGCCTCTGGCTTCTTCTCCAGGTATTCGGCTATCCTAACTCCCTCCTTGCCACTGATAAGATTCACGATGGACAGCAATAGCTCATCTGGGAGACTCAACTAATGATATTGAGGGCGTGGTTTAAGTCTCCTCCCCTTTTCTCACCTTGGCAAGATCGGCCAAGGAGAACTCCCTTTTGGGTTGGGTGTGCGGGGTCCTGGGCTCCACCCGAGGAACGAGAAGCTTTATACGCAAGACATGTCCGATCTTGGTTGCGAGCTTTAGGCTCGGTGATACCCTCTCTTGCTCGAGCCTCCTCAAAACGGACAGCTTTTCTCCCAACCTTTGGGCTAGCTCCTCCTGAGACATGCCCAGTTTGACCCTCGCTCTTCTGATCCTTTGGCCATAGTTTGGGGCTAGCTCCAGGTCCTCTCGGATGACGACCCTTCTTTCGACTCTCCCCGGGATGTGTCTCTCGATCCTCTCGGGGGTCCCCAATTTGGTACACCTTGAGCAGACGACCAATCTCGCCCCTTCGAGGCGAATGCGAAACGGCTTTCCTTCTATGCTACGCCCGCAGACCTCGCAACGCATCAAATATTGATTACCGATAAAAGAAATAGCCAATGAGATGAGGAGAGGCCTCAAGCCTAGGGATGTCAGGAGGGCGATGAGGAGAATGGGGATGGAGCTTGAAGAGGTGACGGACGTCAGCGAGGCCATCCTCCGTTCACGGGATAGGGAGATCACGATATCGGAGCCAACAGTGACGGTGATGAGTTTGGGGAGGAAGGATAAGGTGTTCCAAATAACTGGAGGAAAGATCGTCGAGAAGCTCCTCGAGGGCGCTATTCCTGAGGAGGATGCTCGATTGGTAGCCCAACAAGCCAATGCGACCATAGAAGAGGCGAGAGATGCCTTGAGGACGACAGGAGGGGACCTAGCTCAGGCGATCATCCTGTTAAAGGGACGGAAAGGCTAGAACTGTTTTAAGATCTCCTCCCTGTTCATGGACCTGTCGCAATAGTGACACCTAAGTCGAGGGGGGGTTCCGTTTTCTACGTAGAAAACGGATTCGATGGGCTCGTTAGTGTTGGTTATGCAAGTTGGGTTGGTGCAGCGAACTATGCCCTTCACCACACTGGGCAACTTGACTCTCCGTTTTTCTACTACTGCATGATCCCGAACGATGTTTATCGTGGCGTGAGGTGCGATGAGGGCGATCTTGTTGACCTCTTCCGGTTTGAGCTCCTTGTTCTCGATCTTTACGATGTCCTTTCTGCCGTAACGCTTGCTGGCGACGTTCATCAGAGCGCTTATCACGTCTCCCCCTCTTCCCGTCACACCAAGTATTCGCAGGACCTCTAGGGCGTGGCCGGGAGTGATGTGATCCACGACCGAACCATTTCTTATCTTAGCCACGTGGAGGGTTTTCTTGCCTGGCACTCTAAATATAGTCGGGTTACCGTTTAAGAAGTAGCTTGAAGCGTGAGATCGGGCTCGAGGGTCGAGATGTCATATCCATCAAGGATTTCACACGCGACGAGATAGACCACATCCTAAAAACCGCTGGCTCGATGAGGCCCGTCCTCAAAAGAGGCTCAACCACCCTATCCGGAAAGATTCTTGGGAGCCTGTTCTACGAGCCATCAACCAGGACCAAGCTCAGCTTCGAGGCGTCGATTTACAAGTTGGGAGGCAGCGTGATCGGTTTCGGGAGTGAAGAGATAAGCTCCGCTAAGAAGGGGGAGAATTTGTCTGATACTATCCGCGTGGTGGAGAACTACGCTGACGTGATCGTGATCAGACACCCCTATGAGGGGGCCGCCAAGATGGCTGCTGAGTTTGCTACAGTCCCTGTGATTAACGCTGGATCGGGGGGCAAGGAGCACCCCACACAGGCCATGCTAGACCTGTACACAATCATAAACGAGAAGGGCAGCATAGATGGGCTGAACATCGGGTTGCTGGGGGACCTGCGGTATGGGAGAACCGTTCACTCGCTCGCCTACGCACTTTCCCTTTACGACGTGAAGCTGTTCCTGATCTCGCCCCCGCAGCTCCGCATGAGACAGGAAGTTCTCGATGATGTCAAGGACAAGATCGAGTACAGGGAGGTGGAGGATATCGACGGGGTGCTACCCGATCTTGACGTCCTCTATGTGACGAGGATACAGAAAGAGAGGTTCGCAGACCTCTACGAGTATGAGAAGGTGAAGGGCGCGTATAGGGTTACTCTGGGTACCCTAAAGGACGCCAAGGAGGATCTGATAGTCATGCACCCGTTGCCACGAGTTGATGAGATAGCGCCAGAGGTCGACGACACCCCTCACGCCAAGTACTTCGACCAGGCCAGGAATGGGCTCTTTGTGAGGATGGCTCTGCTCTGCCTCGTTCTAGGAGCGAAGATCCCCAGAGCCCGTTAATCAGATGCTGATCCGGTAGCGATCCAGAAGTTCGGCCCTCTTCCCCTCGTTCCACCCCTTCACGTCGGTGTAGTATCCCGTGACCCTGCTCCACCATCTGACATCCCCCGAGTTGCAGTAGGAGCACTTGTCTAGGAGACCAAAAGAAACCTTATTGCATACCCCGCAGACCGTCATGTCCTTGGTGTAGGCGAAATAACCAACCTGAGTCTTGGTAACTATCTTCTTAGTCAGCCGGAACAGGCCCTCCGGATCGGGATACGCCTCGCCGAGCCAAACGTGAAAGATATTGCCCCCTGCCAGTGCCGGGAAGAACTTCTGCTCGATGTCCACCTTACTTGACAGGGGGATTTGAGCGCCCACGTAAGTGTGGGTCCCATTGCTGTAATAGATCGGAGCATCTCTTCTCAGACCCTTCCTAACCATTTCCTTAGCCCGCTTGATGTCTCCTTTAACCACATTCTTTGCCAGATCCCGGAAGTCTGGGGAGCACAGATCGGCTATAGCCAGCCGCTGCGGTGAGCTCTCTGCGGGGGTCCTGGCCAGCCTGATGCTCATGCCAGTTTTCTCCTCCAGTTCCTTGCAGTACTTGTGCATATCGATGAGCAATCTGAGCGCAAGCTTGACCGCGTCCTTATGCTCGTGTAACTGATGCCCGGTGAAGTGCTGTACCATCTCATTCACCCCTATGACCCCGATGACGTAGACAAGCTCCTCAAAATCCACGGCGGGTGGAGATTGTTTGCCCGTTCTAGGATCGCGAGGACGTTGTACCGCGAAGGGTATCCTTGAATTCTTCATCATGATCTCCATCCACCTCCTTTTCACCTTGAAAACCTCCACGGCCAGATCCATACACCGTCTAGCCTCCGATTTAAGCCTCTCATAGTCGCCATTAGCGCGATAGGCCAAGCGAGGCATGTTGATGCTGACAACTTGCCACCCGCCTAAGCTGAAGTGCTCCCCATCCACGAAGTTCATCTTTTCATCGAATCTTCCATCCAGTTCGGGGGTGGAGACGAAGTTATACGCACAACATTGATAGCATGAGACCCCCTTGCCGAAGCCTCGGTAGGCGGGGAACATATTGTCGAGATAGGGCACACCGAACTTCGCTATCGCCTTATGCACAAGTAACCACGAGTCATCGTACTTGGAGTTGAAGAACTCAGGGGACACATACTCCTCCATCTTCGGGAAGTTGAAGGGTTTCCCCCAGTAGTCGCCCTGAAGCGCCACATCGTTTATGGCCCTGAAGAAGGTTCCCACCTCCTCCTCGTAATCGCCATACGTGTCCGGTCCCACTTGCCCATAGGCGACCACAGGCTTGTCCTCCCATATCTTGGGGACACCCATGGGTAGCTGGATGTTGCTGAAAACGAGCTGACCGCCCCTTGTCACGTAGGTCTGGGTAAGCTCGTAGAACATCATCTGAGCCAGTTGCTTTACCCTCTCGTAAGGTAGCCCTCGCATGAAGGGGGCCAAGAACAAGGTGTAGTACATAAAGCCTTGACCTCCGCTGAAGTTCGTTTGCCCAGCGGCCAATACCTTGACGCTGTGCAATACGGCGACCTCTGGGTGTTTTGCGGGGCCAGCCACGCTGGATTTGAAGCCCATACCGTCGGGAAGGAGACCGTGGTACAAGAAATACCGCAGATCCCAATCTTGGCAGAAGGGTCTCGTGCCGAAGTATTCTAGGTCATGGATGTGGATGTCTCCCTGTATATGCGCGGTTGATATATGGGGGTCCATCAGTAGTAGATATTCCTCCTTGCTCAGTCTATCCGCTTTCTTCTTATGAGCGGTCTCTGGGTTCGGTTGAAGGTTGGCGTTCTCCTTCGCCTCCCAACCACGACCGATGTCTATCTCATAGGCGTCGAAGACCGGGGTTCCGACTCGGGTTAGAATGTTCCTATAGATCTGGTACTCGGGGTGTAAACTCGACCATTCTAGCAGAATATTGTTAACCGTTTCTCGAATCAGGGGCCCGCTTATGAATTTGGGCCGCATGTCACTTATTCGGCTTCTGGCCTCCCTGGCGATCTCCACCGCGTCTGCCTTACTCATAGGATGGATGCCGAAGATCTCGTGGGCAAGCCTCGTCTCTCTGATGAGCTGGTTTACGATTGCCTCATCTGTCCATGGTACCAGATATCCATCAGAGGTCCTCACTGAGGGCATGCCTCGAATGTACTTGGTCGTTGGGAAGAATTTCGTGAGTTCCTCGTATCCCGCCGGTCTGGGGATAAGCCACTTCCCGCATCTTGGGCAACGCTTAGGACTGGTGACCCTTGGAGACCATTTGTAACCACATTTACGGCAAATCATGATCAGCTGTTGTTGTAGTAGTAATAATAGTAGATAAACTTTAGGTCCGCTTACCGGACAGGAGCTTTTCTAGGAACGATGTCCGAAGCTCTCCCTCCTCGAAAAGCTGACCCGCTAAGTAGAACCTGCCCTCAAGCTCCAAGATGGGCGTATCCATATCAAAAACATTTTGCAGGATCAGCTCGGCTTGGACGTCGGTATCCGAAGCGTCTTTGGTGACGAATTCCACATCCATCTTTCTTAGCCATTCAAACAGGACCTCGCACCTTGGGCAGCCTGGCGACTTATAGACGGTTACTTCGACCATTGATTACTATCCTCCTCGGGTCTCAGTTAATTTTTGCGGTCATAGTGAACCAATGCGGTGGAGCTGCAGAAGGGACACTTGGTCTCAATGCCGATGATCGTCTTGAGACACCGGCTGCAGTAGGAGAGGGCTCGGGTATAGGTGAAGGAGCGTACCCCACTCTCCCGAACTTCCTTGGTGGTCGCGATCAGGTGTTTAACCGTCCTTTCGCTCCTGGCGAGGGGCAGGTACAACATATGGCCGCCAGGAACAAGTTGCGAGATTTCCCCTTCGATTTTCAACCTCTCCTCCCAGGGTATGTCTGCATCGTAAGGGACGGTCTCGCAGGATGTATAATACGGTTCTCTTTTTGTCCCTAGAGTCAGTGCCCTGTCCCTTCCATGGTGTTTCACATTTAATTCGGCAAAGCGTTTCGCTCCCTTTAGATCCCTTAACTTCGCCACAGTAATCCGGAAGCCGGGTTTCCTGGAGAAACGCTTTGTGGTGCTGACGATGTGCTTGATCAGCTTCACCGCGAAGCTCCGAGAGTCATCACCATCGTGGATGTGCTGCCCCCCTTTGGCGATGGCTGCAGCCTCATCCAATCCGATGATTTCAACCAGATGAAGCGAGTTGGCAACCCTGAAGTAGGGCTCGCCCAGTACTTCGTGGGACAAAATTGGAAGTGCCCTCCTTTTTACCATCTCTAGGATGGATTTTGTTTTGGTCTTGAGCGCTTTGACCACGATTTCCATCGTCTCATCCAGTTTTTCCGGCCATTCCTCTCCGGCTTCGAGGATGATTCGAGGCAAATTGATGGCCACGGTACCTAGATTACCAATTCTCATCGTGTCGACCTCCCAGTCGTTCATCCAACTGGAATCAACGACCAGACCCTCTGAGGAAAAGGAGGCCGTCTCATCCTCCATGCATGAGAAAAAGGGTGTACCGCGCTTGAGGGCAAGTCGGTGTGCCTTGACGAACAAGTTGTCTGTTGGGTCGATTGACGATATGTGAAGGGTGGTGGAAGGAGTGAAGACGGGTCTATTTAAAGGATCGGCAAACACGAGCTCGAGGAGGCACGAGAGGACGTCTCTAGCCTCATCCTCGTACTCGTCATAAACACCCAGTCGCCTCCTACTACGTCCAATGGCCTCAAGCTCTCCGAGATTCTTGGGAATCCAAAAGTCCAAGCCCAAGTTGACGCCCCCCCGTCCCCCCAACGTTCTGCTCAGGTTGTACACAAAGGTGCCCAAACTCCTCTTGATGTCCTTTCGATCGATGTTCTGAGCGAACGGGGCGAGTATGACGTTGAAGTGGTCAATGACCTGCTCCCTTGACACCTCCATTGAGCAGAGGCTTAACAAGCTGTGGATCATAAACAGGGCGCCATCTAGGTTCCTAGGCTTCGGCGTTGGAGAGGTGAAGCTGGTCATAGTCGGAAGGCCACTTTTCAGAAAGATCCTCGGGTCGTGCCATATCACATCGGGTTTGAACCAAGTTCCAAGCTGTTTAAGATCGATGTACCCAAACATATGGGCATCGGCAGTTTCCCTGTCCAGGACCTTGAGCAGCGTATACTCCTTCAGAATTGTGCGACCTGCAACGTCCGTGATGCTCTGCAGATCTCGTTCATGCGAGGATTTAGTCAGCATTTCTGTGACGTTGTAGATCGGCAGGCCCAATCGGGTGAAATCGTAACGATAGTCTTCGAGTGCGGCATCCCTGATAAGGTGATAGTCAATCATCTCTCTTATGAGGGGACCTGTTAGGTATCTTGGGGCACTGGCCGCGATTTGGCTCTCGATGTCTCTGGCTATCCGTTTTGCAATCGAGATGGGTACATTTGCCTCCCGGATGAGGTCGGCGACTATCCTTCCCCTGTTGAATTCCTCGATCTTCAGATGAGATGTCCTGATCAGAGGCTTTTGCTTCAGAGTGCTCCGTTTGAGTTCCACTATAAAACTAGAGCAGAACGTGCCCAACTCCGTGATTTTGTACTTCTTAAGGCGCCTGTCGAGGTTAACGAGATTCTCCCTCTGAAGTATCTTTAAGTGATAGGCGAAGCGCCCCGCATCCTGGACGGGGTTCAACCTCAGTGCCTTCATCAACTCACTGTAGCTCTTCGGCCCCTCCCTGTCGAGAAGCCCCAGAAGTTCGATACGAAGATCGTCAGAAGTCGCTTTAAGGATGGAGGGGATTCTGGCGATCCTTTTCCTCAAATCAGTTAGATATTTTGCTCGAAACTATTTTTAATCGAGGGTCCTTCCCTCTCTCTTCAGTATGCCCCTCGCGGCTATGATCCCTGTTGCTGCGGCCTGAACAAGACCTCCCGACAGACCCGCACCATCTCCGGCGACAAATATATTGTCGATTGTGGTCTGAAGGTCTCTATCAACCTTTAGTAGACTCGCCGAGAACTTCACTTCCGGCGCGTAGAGTAAGGTGGAGGAGGAAGCCACCCCGGAGATCACCTTATCTAGTCTCTCGAGACCTTCCATGATGTCCGATACGATTCTGTGTGGCATTCCCATGGCGATGTCTCCAGGGGTGACAGACATCAGAGTGGGGTCAAGTAGGCTCTTCTTGATCCTATCCCAAGTTGACCGTCGACCACCGGCTAAATCGCCAAGTCGCTGGATCAGTGGCTTACCACCTCCAAGTGTAGTCATCTGGGTGGCGATGGTCTCCCCGTAGAGCGTCGTGTTCTCTAAGGGATGAGTTAACTCCACCCGCACAAGTAGGGCAAAGTTCGTGTTTTCGGACTTTTTCCTGGCGAACGTGTGACCGTTGACCCCCACAAAGCCATCGTACACCTCTTGAACCACGAATCCGTGGTGATTGGTGCAGAAGGTGCGCACGAAGTCGTCGTAGGTCCTTGTATGGACATGGAACTTTGGATCCAAGCTTGTCTCACATATCGATTCCATTATGATCGAGGGGACCTCCACCCGAACTCCTATATCTATTGGGCTGTAGTGTGCCTGGATCCCGAGTCGTTTAGCCTCTCCCGCCAACCAGCTCGCCCCTACCCTACCCGGTGCGGCTATGATGTATCTACAATTGATGCTGGAGTTGCCTGCAAGCCCCACGGTTCCAGGGCCGATCCTCTCAACCTTTTTGTTGAACAGAAACCTGACCCCTCTCCCTTTCAGGTCAGCAATGAAATTCTCGATCACCCTAGGGGCGTTGTCGGTGCCTATCATCCGCTGCGGGATGGGCAGAAAGCGAACCCCCGCCGATGCGGCCTTTCTCTCTAGCGCTTTGGCCTCGCTGTCTTTGGGTTCGTAAATCTTTTTCGGAGCGCCGTACTCCACGAAAGCGGCATCGACGTATCGCACGGCATCCCATGCCCTTTTCTTGCTCCCCAGCAGCTCTACCAGATTTCCACCGATATCGGGTCTTAGATTGAGGAGTCCGCTCGAGAGGGTCCCCGCCCCTCCCGCTCCACAGAGAATGTGGCATGGGGAGCACATGCTACACATCTTATAGGTGTTTATCGGGCACACCCTCTTCCCAACATTATACCCCCTGTCTACAACGAGGATGCGCAGCTTGCTTCGTAGGGCTAGCTCCCTTGCCGCAAAGAGTCCCGCAGGTCCTGCGCCGATAACTACGACGTCTGTTTTCACCAGTTGTACCTTCAGACACTCAATATAATTTTATGCGAGCGGTCGGAGACGCCCAACCTCTCCGAGGAAGGTCCCATCCAACAGATAGAGCTCGGCCTTATCCATATCAACAAGACCCGAACGGAAGATGGGCCCTATCAGTCTGGATGGTGGTTTATTCGCCGCTATCCCGCCCAGTATGCTGTTGAAGGCTGGCATGAGGATAACTTTTACCTGTTCATGCGGTGTGACGTTATACCTAGCCTTCAGAAGGGGTGCAACCGCCCCCACTGATCTTAGACTTCTATGGCGCATCCAAGCCTCAGCGAGTTTCTCGCCATTAACCGTACACCGAAGCCAAACTCTCCTCACCATTCTGAAGCCGAAGGACGTGCGTATCGAGACAGTCGGGTGGCTGTGCGCCACCACGACGAGGTCGCTCCCCAGTAGTTGAGCCTTAGGCCATGCGTGTCCGTGGGACAGTGCTATGCCATCGATGAGCAAGCCGCTCGAGGAGACCATTTTCACCCCTTCTGGGAGAAGGCGATCGAGCCCCCCGTCATGATTTCCCCTTACGACTATTACGCTGTCGACCTTTGGCTGGAGAGCCTCGAAAAGGTCTGGGACATCGCCCCACTCCTGTTGCGAAATTTTTGGAACGTTGTGCTTGACATAGC
>JBHIEI010000018.1:0-23665 GCA_046760555.1 Bathyarchaeia archaeon | reverse complement strand
ATATGCATCCTTGGCACAGGACTCTGGGTGGTCACGGGATAGCTCGCTACTTCCGGTTTGGCATTGGTTAGGGTGGAGAGCAAAAGAGATCTCTCACTGTTTGCTGCTCCTACCATCACAATCTGAACGGCGCCCTCCTTCCTCACCGCGAAACTTTCTCCGCCCCTGGGCGCTTTTCTCTTTTTGGCTTTCCTTTTGAGTGATGACAATCTCTTTTTTATCCACGAGCACAGCTTCCCCGTCCCCTTGTGCTTGGGCACGAAAGAAAGCGCCTTCTCCAAGGCGGCCATCTTTTCCTTTTTGTCCCTCGCCGATTGGTACCTCGCAAGCCAAAGCTTCGCCTCGGCGTGAGATTGGCGGGCTTTACAAGTCTCCCCTTCTTGAGAAAGTGGCTTACATTGCCAGGAATTTATCTCGCATTGCCCCTTCAAGCTACAAAGTTTGGAAACCATACTAGCCCGGTGGGGAGGCTGATCACCACCGGATGGCAGCCTTGGTCGTTTACTTCTTCTTGAACTCCTTACTCCCACAGATCGGACAGCGATCTGGAGCCTCGGAAACGCCTTCGATCGTGTACCTACATTTGGTGCAGACGAAGTCGGCCATCTGTCATAAAAAGAAGAATATGAAGCTTTATCAATTACGAAACGGTGAAGTACGGAGCCAAAAAATACTATGCCTTAATACGGGCCGATCTTTCTCGACATCGAGCATCGACCTCGAGAGAGGACAAAGTGGCTATTGTTAGAGGCGAGAATCCCGAACGATCGACCACGAGAGCGCTGAAACTGATCGACGCCAGAGATATAGCGAGATCCTGATCAAGCCCAACCATGTTACAACCAATCCAGCAGAGAGGGTTCTTAAAGGATCCACGAGTGGTGTGTTCAGTGATCGATTACTTTCAAGCCAACGGTATCGAGCTCGTCACAGTTGGGGAGGGGCTGCAAAAGGCACTTGCGAAACGAATTCGCCCAACAAAAGGTTGGCGGTTAACGCGAAGGAGCGAAGAATCAGAAACCTAACCGGTCAGAGCCTGAACATAGTGGGCGATTGACCAGCACTGAATTATTGGGAGCGCGCCCGCCAACGCGCGCGGCTAGCGGTCCCTCTAAATCAGCGTTTGACCTTTCGTTCCAACCAGTTCGAGCTTACTCCCGGTTGGGTTTCACACAATTGTCTGACTTACACATATAGGCGTTGCGCCTTACAAGCTGCCGAAGTGGCTGAGATTGCCGCCCTCTTTGAGCCCCTTTTTGCGACCGACAAGGGTTTTCTTATTTTTCTCGCGCAAAGGTATGCCTCAAAAATAGCAACTTCTGTCTCCCCCGTCGTGAATTATTCACATTTAGCTAAAGATCGCTCCGATGATTGGAATCTTCCCACACACCTGCGTACACTCCCCAGTGTTTTCGGATCTACCGGCGTGAACATCGTTACAATTATTTTGCTGTTGCCCCCTCCATGATTGATTGAGCGAACTAGAACTAGCAGATGTCTTCGATCCACGGAAGCTGAAGAAGTTTTACAAAGACTTTAAGGACCGATCGCCCGAGGTGGCGAAGAAGATCTCTCTCGAGAGGGGTATAAAGATCGGACATTCGATCGCACAAGAGGCGAAAATAAAAGGGGATGACTTAAACGCCATCGCGGCCGTCTTCAGGGAATTCCTCCGTTCTGAACCCACCGCCAAGGTCGAGACCCTGGGCGATAGGGTCCGCATACGGAATAGAGGGTTCTGCCCCGTCATGGCCTCTTCCATGTCCCTCAACATCCCGTGGCAGTGGCTGTGCGAGAGATTGGGCTGGCCACTGTTCATAGGGATCGCTCGGGGAATTAATCCCCATGCAGAGATGACCATGATGAAGTACAGACACAGAGGCGATCCCTACTGCCAGCACCTTTTCGAGATTAAAAGGTAACCAGCTCTTTTTCAGTTAAACCTTCCGTTCGCTAGGGAGTGTTCAAAATAATTAATCGAGCTTGCATTCTCAGGATTGGATGAGTAAACCGCCTGACACCACGGATATCCGATTCCTTAGGGATTTTTGTGATAAATGGAAGGATGGACCAACCGATGAGGTCAAGAAATCTGCCCTTGGAATGGGCGAGGGGATCGGTCGAAAACTAGCCCAGGGCTCAGAGGTCAAGGACTGGAGAATAGAGTCATTCGCCGCCCTGCTCCAGCTCTTTTTTTCGTGGTGTCCCAGAAGTAGAGATCGGAGTCAGGGGTGAGACGGTGTACTTAAGGAACGAGGGCTTTTGTCGTGTTATCCCTGTTTCCATGTCCTTCGACATCCCTTGGCGGTGGCTGTGTGAGACTATTTTCGGCCGCTCTTCGTCGAAATCGCCCGCGCGATTAACCTTGACGTCGCTGTGAAGATGGAGGAGTACAGGCTTGATGGCGATCCCTGTTGCATTCATGTCTTCGAAGAGAAGAAATAGCCTGATGTCTCCCTACCTATAGATGCGTATAAACCCTCTCGGGATCTTTTCTATCTGGGTCCTTCCTGAAGGGGAGGAAAGGGGCACTACGCTGGCTGACCTAGGCCGCAACATCCTAGATAGGATCAAGGATAGATATGGCTCGAGTTGCGTCGAGGAGGAGAACCGCCTTAGGATCCCCTTGGATCATTTCGAATATCAGGTGAGGACGATCGAGGAAAGAAACCATCTCGCCATCTTGTCGGCGGTGTTACCAACGAACAGATCACGACGGGTATCCGGCGACCCCGGCCGACAAGTCACTGCACTTCAGAAGCGAATCAACAAGCTCCGTGAGGTGTTGTCCGAAGAGCCCATTTCGACTTTCACTGTTATTGTGATGTTCACCAGTTCCCAGAAGAATAAACCTGGTCTGCTTAAGGAGTACCTGAGCCACCTGTGGTCAACGGCACGGGCCGCAGGAATCGTGCGGGGCCAGCTGTTAGCGGTACTGGACGGTGCGCCCTCCTCAAAGGACTTACGGGGCTTGAGCAGAGACCTGTTAATCGTTCCTCTAGATCGCACGCCCAAAGAGGCCAGGGTTGATGTGTGGGAGCTATGTGAAGACATAGCCCATCTAGCCATCTATGCCGGAGCAGCAAGCCAGCTGCTAGAATCCCAGCGATTGGTTCTGGCACAAACCGATGCGTCTGAGAAAAGCACCCGGATGAAGGTCATGGAGATCTTTTCTAGCTTGAGAAAAAGTCCAGATCAGATCCAGATCAGCGATTTGGAGTCGGGACTCCGGGAGATAACAACCATCTTCTCCGGTCTATCCACCATAGCCAGTGCTATGAGGCGAGACCACATCAGAGCGAGGGGTTACCTTCGGGATATCGACAGCCTGTTTACTCGATGGAACGAGATGGAAATCGACGACTATCCGACCGTTTCATCAGTCGAGATGGTCGAGTACAGATCCCTGGTGAATCCTCTTGAGGACTTCATTGACCGAGTGGAGGCTTTGGGCGGTCAGATCAACACGGCACTGGACGCTGTAAGAACATACCTGACACTTCAACAGCAGAAGCTGGCCATAGAGGAGCAGAAGTCCTCGGGAGAGCAAACAGCCCGAATGGCACAGGTCCTTGAGAGCATGCACAAGCTAGAGATCCTCGTCGTTGCCATCTACATCACCGAAATGGCAAGGATAGCCTTCGGAGCTCTGGTTGAGGAACATATGGCTAATATGCTGGCGATAGCTTTCATTCCCGTAGCCCTGTTATTAGCCTTCTTGGTCGCTCGCCTCATTCACAGAATGAGATAGATGTGACTTCTTCCGACTTGGTATTAATTCGATCTCCCCACTAACCGTCCATGAAGCCTTCTCTGTTGCGTAGAGCGCTGAGAAGAAGATGAACCCGTGGATGAGGAAAGGGGCCAGGGCAAGTACCAGTAACGTGAGACGTGGTACAGCCTGGTGAAATAGGGCGACCCATACGAGAGCTATGACCGCTATCAAGGCGGTCACCGGACCCCGCGAATCCAGTACCCTCACCGAAAGGGGATGAATATTTCTGTGAACCACGATGTGGCCGAGTTCGTGTTTAAGGATCTCTTCGTACGTCAGACCGCAACAGGAACAGGTACCTTCGGATATTGGGAACTTTTCTCTGTTAAAGTAAACGCGACCTCGTTTCGGATCGGTTCTTGCGTGGGCGCCCCGATAGGAGAAGCCAAACTTTTCTCTACCAACCTCGGCGTGCATGACCTCACCCTTCCAGGTAAAGCTAACCCTCTCGAATACTCCCTCCCGCTCCTCAGGATACTCGCTCGACATGTCGTTAGTGCCAAAGCTATATTCGATTCGAGATGATAAAATGCCCGTAATCACCCCACGAGGGTACAAGATAATAAGGAGCCAAAAAGCGAACAGCGATTCCTATTACCACATGTTTTCTATTGCTTCCCCACAATGAATGAAAGCTTTTTAGAATTACGCGCATAGGTTTGGTCGTGAAAATAGCTTATCCCATACAAAACGTGATGACAAAGAAAATAATCTCTGTCGAAGACACGACCTCAGTAAGCGACGCCATTTCCGTCATGGTTGAAAATAACATCGGGTCCGTCGTCGTCACCAAAAACAAGGAATTCGTGGGAATATTGACAGAACGAGACATCCTAAAAAGATGCTGCCCGGAAAAGCTGTGTACAGTTGGGGTAGCGGTGCGAGAGATAATGAGCGCTCCTCTCATCACTGTAGAAGCCAACACGCCGATCGGTGAAGCTGCTCTTCTGATGCATAATAAAAACATCAGGAGACTGCTGGTCACAGAGGAAGAAAGAATAGTTGGCATTGTCACACAGAAAGATGTGATGAGGGGGACATTAAACGCCGTTATGTCCCTGCTAGTACGCTGATATCTGAACTGTTAAGTGAGGTCCTGTCGTTGTCGAAATTTCAGCGAGGGTTCTATCGGTCGCCACCTTCTTCCCCCCGCTTGATGAGCCAGAGCTTTTCGCCTAGCCCCATAATATGCGATCTGTTCTCCACTTTCTCCATCCACTCTATAGGGATGCTGCCAACCCCATGGTAGGCTCCAGAAATAGATCCTGTCATCGCCCCAATCGTGTCGGTATCGCCACCCAAGCTTATGGCATACATCACGGCCTCCCCAAAGGAGTTGGGATGTGTAAGGAATGAAAAAACAGCCGTGGGTACCGAGTTAAAGGCTTCAATACTATTACCCAATTCCAAGACTACCTGATGTCTATCCCCCTCACCTAGCAACCCCTCGGCTATCCTCAGCTTCTCTTTGTAGACTCTATGCCTCACAAATCCCTTCAGCCTCGCCAAGAATTCCTCAGGATCAAATCGGGATGCCGGATCTAGGTTTGTGGCTAAACCCACCGCATAAGCCTGTAGAGCCGCACCCTCTTTCCCAAATTCGTGTGAATGAGTAATTTGGCTAGACGAATAGGCCACATCTCTCAGTTTGTCCTTGTCGTCGTAGTAGAAAAGACCCACGGGTGCAACTCTCATCGCCGAGCCGTTTCCGTATGAGCCCCCTCGATACAGCTTCAAACTGGCTTTATCCCACGGTACGCCTCCCTTTATCAGACTGAAAACTCGTGGGGGTCCTGGTCCGTAACCGCGGAAAGGCTCACGCTCATAGTTCCTGATGAAAATCCGCGCCATGTGTTCACCGTTGAAACCCCTACACTCGATAAGCGATTCGGCAACACCTATCATCATAGCTGTATCATCCGTATATCGTAGCTCGGTCCGCCCCTCGGCAACGTCCCTGATCTCAAGATTCATAACTCGGGATCCTTCTAGAGCCGCTCCTAGGGCATCTCCTACCGCCGTACCCATCAGGCATCCCAAAAACTTTGATTTTAGCTTACTTTCAGCCACGATAACTCAACTCGGAGGAGTGAACAAGAGAGATACTAACTGTACCTTGAATCGGACCAACAGTAAAGAGAGTTCTGTGGCGAAGCCGCCCAAGTGAGCATCCAGCCTTTTCACGAATCGTGGTAAACCCAAGGGTTTAAAAAAATCAATGATACTTGACCTATATGTCAGAGAAATTTCCCGTCCACGAGACCTTGTCCGTTCTCAGTGGCAAAACCCTCTACCGCACGGAAAAATGGTGGAAGGCGGCGGTGCTAACCGAGGCCTTTGGGAGGCGGCGGATCAGCATCTACCTATGGCAAAAGCGAAACGGGGAGTGGAGACGCCGACAGAAGTACACGATAAACTCGAAGGATGACTGGGAGAAGGACAAAGTGGCTATCGAGGAATTGATAAACCAACTCTAACTGTTCTCTCAAAAATTGAGCGATACCACATCGAATTTTACGCACTAATGAAGTGAGCAATACTTTCGATTCCGGATTTCAGGAAGTGAAAGAGTTTTAATTTGACCGTAACAGATCGCTCAATGCACTCGCAAACCCCAGTCGATGACGTACGGACCGCATTGATCGTTTCTTCCCTATTCCACGGTATAAACGATGGCACCTTCGCCATACTACCCGCGGTTCTACCGTTCGCTGTCAAGGATTTTCTACTGTCCTACTTCGACATAGGGTTACTTTACGCGGCGATGATGCTCATCATTGTGATTTTTCAGCCCATCACTGGCGCACTAGCCGATAGGTTTGACGAACTTGACTTGCTCGCTATAGGGGGCTCCTTGATCTTCGTAGCCTGCGTGATGCTTTTCTACACGAGCTCGTACATCCAGCTTTTCCTTCTCAATTTGTTGTACGCCGTCGGGTACAGCGTCTATCATCCAGTTTCATACACCGTGCTTTCCAGGATCTCCCATGGGGTCACGTATCGAACCAAAGCCATGGGTTTATCGGGATCAGTAGGTGATCTCGGAAATTTTTCCACCTTTATTTCCACGGGATTCATCGCCGTGTACCTTGGATGGAGGTTCCCCTTTCTTCTTTGGGGAATACTGGCCTTCTTGGGAACGATCGTCTATATTGTCTTCCTGCGTCGTCGGCGTGTATCCGCAGTTGCAATGGAACATAGAACCGATCCCTCCCAGAAATCCAGACAACGGGGCAGGACAGGTCGCCGGCATCTGGCACTAATCGTAACGCTTTTCATTTTCCTCGGGGCCCTCTACCGGACCTTCATCGGCTTCACCACGCTATACCTGACCGATGTGATCCATCTGACGCCCGCAAACTCAGACTACCTATTTTCCGCCTTCGTTCTCTTTGGAGTAATCGGTGCGTTCCTGAGTGGCTACATCGCGGAACATCTTGGATTGGAGAGGGCACTCATTCTCGAATTCGCGGCTGTATCGGCTTGCATGCTCCTACTATACCTAGATTTCATACAGACCTTCCCGCTCGTGGCTCTCCCCCTCGTAGTGGGCGGCTTAGCCCTGTACGCAACGTATCCAGCTCTCTACAGCTTCACTGCCGATTTTAGGACCTTCGGAAAAAGGGGATTTTCCTACGGGATACTAGCCAGCACGACTTTCGCGGGGGGTTTCGCTGTATCCCTCCTCAACGGACAGATCGCCGATCTCACGGCGAGTCTCTCGACGGTCTATCTTCTCGGTGGAGTGATGGCCCTGATCGCAGCCCTGACGGCCGACTCCCTACGGAGAAACGCTAATCCAACGAGGGAGTGTGATTAGAGAAGTCTCGAGTGTGCCCTAGCTATATCTTGAGAACGTACTGGGGCAGCATTCTGGCGACGATCTCCGCAAGCCCAAGCTCTAGGGCCCGTACTATCACTTCCCTACCTCTGTAGGAGAACTGCAGACCGTCCACCTCAGAAACTATTTTGTCACCCATCCCGTGGACCATCTCTACAATAAAGTACCTCTTGGTTGGAGTTTCGACAACGTCTAGGACGTTCAGCATATCTGGAAAGTTGTATCCACCGCCGTGGGGTAGGATATTCGCCTCCTCCAACCTCTTCAAGACGCCGAGTTCCTCGGCCCTTTTCCGGAAACCTAATATCTCGATTGTCTCGTCATCGAAGTTGGGTTTACCCTTGACAAGATAAGCCGGTAGATCTCCCCGAAGCAAGATCGGGAAAATCCCGTTGGAGCTCTCATCCATGTCGTGGCAACCAAGACAGATCTCGTTATAGTTTACCATGCCCTGATGGGTGAGATTTATGATCTCATCATACTCTCCGAAGATCTCCTTGGCTGCCAGACTCCTCCTTTTCTTAGAGAACTGGTCCACGTAGAAGTAGAACTCCATGTATTCTGAGGCGTTGTCGTCAGTAACCACGTTGCATACACCGAAGGGAGTTTCCACCCGGTCCGCCATCTCCCGCAACGTCTTACTTTGGTGAACATAAAGCCCAAGTCCCTTTTCGCTATCACCTTTAAACTCTGGGCCTGATCCATGAATCACAAACGCGAACTCGGGTAGTTCGACCTCGGCCGTTTTGATTATTTTGAACACATCGATGAAATGGTTCCCCTCTTGGAAGTCCCACTCGACCTTGGTGTCGTCTATGTAGATGTCTTTTCCGCGTATCTCGTGCACGCTATTTATGACGTCCTTCGGATCTGGGAGTTCATCCAGACCACCGACGAGCATCCCACAGGCATTGGGCATCACATCCAGAATCACGAATCTTTCCCTGCCGTTTCCCCAGCAAATCTTGCCACCGTACCCCACTCCGTTGTTCCAACGCCTTCGGTTTCTGGTTATCGTCTCGTCAGGAGCGGAGATGAACGTGGCGTTCGGTTCGAAACCATACTTCTCCTGAACCAGGTGAAACTTCGCCAGACCGAACTTCATGTTGGTTCTGCAGAGACGGGACGTGATGTCGTTCACACCCGTGGAGAAGATATGCCTCTTGGCCCTGTTCAGAAGCTCCTCCTTGGTCATACTAGAGACCTGTGGCGAGCTATTTTCTGCAAAACTGTCCAATAGAACCCCTAAATATTCACCCGAGGCGCAGTAGATAAAAACCTTTCCTTTTCTCGGTGCCAGTGGTCACTATTACCGATTGCACGAAACGATGAAAAACTGGTGGGTTTTCGTAAAAAGGTCGGCATCCGCAGATTTGGGTTGAGATGGACCCGGCGGTCGATCGGACATCAAGGAACCTCGTCAGGGAGTTTGGAACCAGGTTTCAGCGAAGTCCCGGACACTAGGTTTAGAGAAGGAAATATTAGCCAGCTCTTTCTATTGTGATTCTCCTTGAGACCATCAAAAGTCAACCTCATCATCCTAGGGGCGGCGGGGCGGGATTTTCATTGCTTCAATGTGCTTTACAGGGATAACAGAAAGTACGATGTAAGGGCATTCACGTCGGGTCAACTGAGGGGTCTTCGGAGACGAAGATTCCCAGCGGCACTCTCTGGCCCTAATTACCCAAGGGGGATTCCGATATATGATGAGGAGACCTTACCAGATCTGATACGAAGATACTCCGCCGATGAGGTGGTACTCGCCTACAGCGATCTGACTTTCCAAGAGGTCATGGAAAAGGCGTCGACAGTACTGAGAAGTGGAGCTCGTTTCACGCTGTTGGATCCACGAAGTACGATGTTGAAGTCAAGAAAGCCCGTTATCGCTGTATGTGCCGTTAGGACTGGGGCTGGAAAAAGCTCAGTGACTCGCAGATTGTGCGACATCCTTCGCGGACACGCCATCGATCCGGTGGTTATTCGGCACCCTATGCCCTATGGCGATCTTAAGAGGCAAGTCTGCCAGAGGTTCGTGTCTCTCGAGGATTTGGATAGACAAAGCTGTACCATCGAGGAGAGAGAGGAGTACGAACCATTGCTGAGAAAGGGTTTGATCGTTTACTCGGGGATCGGGATGCGAGAAGTCCTCCGACGTGCTGAGAGGGATGGCGATGTGATCCTGTTTGACGGCGGAAATAACGACACACCATTCATCAGCCCGGATCTGTATCTGACGGTGGCCGACCCTTTCAGACCAGGGCAAGAGCTGACGACGTATCCGGGCACACTCAACGTGTTGATGGCTGACGTGATCGTTATCAACAAGGTAAACACTGCACCTCGAGAGAGTGTTGACACGGTTAGGGGCAACTTGCGGCGATTAAATGAAAAGGCCACCATTATCGAGACCGCATCCGAGGTCATGGTCGACCATCCCGAGCTCGTGAAGGAAAATCGAGTGTTGGTTGTCGAGGATGGTCCCACGGTTACCCATGGAGGACTTTCGTTTGGCGTCGGGACAATTGCCGCTAGGAGGTTTGGAGCGAGGGAAATCATCGATCCCAGACCCTACGCGGTCGGCACAATAAAGGAGACCTACCGGGATTACGCCCACCTCCAAAAGGTGCTTCCAACCATCGGTTACAATTCGAAGCAGATAGATGACCTGGAGAAAACCATCTCGGCAACAGACTGCGACACAGTGATCCTCGGAACAACGATCGACCTCCGCCGTGTCGTAGCCATCGATAAACCTGTGGTGAGGGTTGATTACGATCTAAGAGAGATCGGTACCCCGACATTGGATCAGGTGCTGATCGAATTCGAGAAGCGATTGACGTAAACTCTCGGGTCTAAAGGTGCCCGAAACTGTCGTGTATCTAACAGGGAAGAAAGTAGATGTGACCGAAAACGATTCCTAGGGCGATAAGTATGAAAAAAGCTAGGAGCAGCAACAGGCCCACCGTGTCCTTTGAAGGACGCACCGGCATCATGTAAAAATCACTTTGCTAATTAACAAATAGTGAAGTTTGTCGGATCCGGAGAAGAAGCGAGTAAGGGGCTCTTTCGACACGATTGCAACGAAGTACGATGATTGGTACCTGACCCCCTTGGGGGAGTATGCCGAAAAATGCGAAATGGACGCTGTCGTCCCGGCACTTGGGGTCAAAGAAGACGATCTGGTTCTCGATATGGGTGTAGGTACTGGCCGATATCTTCCGAGGATGATGGACGCCGAATGCGTAACAGTGGGCTTAGACATCTCGACGAAAATGTTGTCGGCAGCTTTGAACAGAGCTAGGCGCCTAATGCCGGTTCGAATTACTCTGTTATGTGCCGACTGTGAGACGTTGCCCTTTAGGGATCGCGTTTTTAATAGAATCCTCAGCGTCACAACCTTGGAGTTTGTCCCTCGTCCCGATAAGACCTTGAAGGAGTTATTTGAGGCATTGAGGGAAGGTGGGGTCTTAGTTCTCGGGGTATTGGGGTTGACTAACCCATGGGCCTACAAGCGAATGAGGAAGAGAGAACAAAAAGAAACCGTGTGGTCCTATGCTCACTTCTTCAGGCCTAACGAGTTGAGGAGGATCGTTGCGGAACGCGGTTTTAAGGTGGAAAGCCTAAAGGGAGCAGTGTTCGCTCCTCCGATCTGTCCTGAGGGTTTGCTAGATATCTTTAGTAAATTCGACAGATGCCTAGGGAGAGATATCTTATTCAGAAATTTTGGAGCGTTTCTAGTCCTAAGGGGAGTAAAACCTAGATGAAAACTGACGGAAGAAACTAGTATCGGAAGCAGAAGGGTTTTAGAAAAAACTGGCGAGGGAAAAGCTATAATCCCCTCTTTCCGTTCCCTTTGCACCTCAGAGGCTCTTTCTGTGGTTGATGGCTACGTTAGCGCCTCCCCGAGCAAAACTAACCGCGTGGCACGTTCAATTCCAGAACTTTCACCGATGACTAAAGCATCCTTACCTTTGATCCCTCTCATGCCATCGCTATGGTCTATACCGCATTATCTCGTCAATACTTTGAAATCCATACTTCACGGTATCAAACTCCCTCGCCAACCCTACGACGTCCTTCCTGACGCTCTGGGTGCTTCTCTTTCTACCCATAACCTCCAGCATCAGATCGCAAAGGTGTTTCACATCCCCCTCTTTGAGACCTCTTCTCGTGACATCCTGAAAACCTACCCTGATCCCCGAAGGGTTCTCCCGATTGGCCTTATCGTCGATCGGAAGGACATTCTTGTTCAGGATTATGTTCGCCTTTTCAAGCTCCTCGGCAACCTTCTTACCCCCTCCGTACCTTCTCACATCGATGACGATCTGATGTGACTCGGTGAATCCCCGGCTCTCTCCAAGAACCTTCACCCCCCTCTCATGGAGGTATTCGCCGGCTGCTTTCGCGTTCCTGATGATCTGCCTCGTCAGCTCTCTTCCGAAGTACTTCATCTCCAGAGCGGCTACACCAAGGGCGGGTAATCGAGCTAGATGCGTATTGGAAGTTGTCAAAGGGAAGATCGAGTACTGAATCTTTTTCGCTGCTTCCACCATCCGCTCATCATCCAAATTGCCGTAGACCAGACCTCCTTGGGGGCCCGGGAAGGTCTTATGCGTCGACGCGGTTACGAAATCGGCCCCTTCCCTCAGAGGATCGTGAAACCCCCTACCGGCAATCAGCCCCAAAACGTGCGCCATGTCCTCGACAAGGTAGGCCCCCACCTCTCTAGCCACCTCGGTGAGCTCCCGTACAGGGGGAGGAAACAGTATCACGCTACCTCCTAGGGTCACGATACCTGGATTGGTCGCCCTTATAACCTTCACCGATTCATCGGGATCCACGTTCATCTCCTCGGGGTCATAAGCGAGGTGGGCAACGTTCAAGCCTATGACGTTTCCCGCTAAACCGGCGTAGTCATGAGATATGTGGGCCCCACAACTTAGCGGGGGGGCAACCATCATGCTACTCTTTGTCGCCAAGGACAGCCCCTTAAATGTGGCTAGGTTCGCGTGAGTTCCGGAGACCAACCTCAGATCTATCCAATCACAGCCAAGTAGTTCTCTCAGCAGGTCCGTCGCTATGTTCTCGATTTCCGTTATATACCTTTGACCCTGATAGTACCTCGTCCTCACGTGACCCTTCAGATCGTTTTCACCTTCAGCGTATCTGCACTCCAGATCCATACACATCCCCAGCACTTCCCTCACCGCATACGACTTCAATCCCTCACTCGCGATTAGGTTGATGCACTCTCCTCGATACTTCTCATGTGATTTTGTTGCCTCGATCAGGCTCGAAGCCATCTCTTGAAATTCAGGTTCGCTCATCTCTCCTCACTCAGATGTCAAGGGTATCGTACCGCATGAGCAACATAACGTTTGCTATTCACAGGAACCTTTTTCGCTGATGCTGAGAAATCGGGGTTGAGCTACTCAGTTATCTTGTAGACGTAGTCGTTTTCCCTGACCCTTTCCTTTACCTTAAGCCCAATGCTTTGACCGGCTTCGGCTCTCTCGATATCCTCATGCTGTATCTGCATCGACTCAGCGACCTGCTCGAGATGAGTCGTGGCTCCTCGGATGAGGATCCTATCGCCAATCGAAAGTGGTGCCACCAAATCGACAACCGCGACACTTATCTTTGGGTAGAAATGAGATATCCTTCCTACTTCCTTCAGACGTTCTTCCTCCACAATTAGGCTGTAAGCCCTAGGCATTTAAATCTTCGAGTCGGAATCCCTGTCCTCCCTGTCTTGGAATGATCGCTTACGCTCTTTTGGCAGGAAAGAAATTCGAAAAAACGTACAAACAGGTTAGAGGTCGCGACCGATCCTAGCCGTTTAGTAGCTTCTCCTCCTTCTCCCGAAACCTCTCCTTTCCTGGGGGTATTCCTTTTCTGATAGGTTGTTCCCCTCGTTTACCTCTCCTACCTCTTCACTGGCTTCCTCTATTGTACCGTATCGCCCGATGTTCAGCCTAAGCGATCCTCTGAATAGGTTCGTGAATCCCTCCTTCAGGGTATAACTCTTGCCGACATCTACCCGATCTATCTGCTTCTCCCATAGTGTCATGAGAATGCACCCGGTCTTATCTCCAACCAGCGCATCGGCGACATTTTTTCCCGACCATGTACTTCTGGTTTCGCCCTTGTTTATGACTTTGAACATCACATCCACGGATCTCATCCCAGGTCTTAGTTCGGATATCTCCAATTCAATCCACCTGCTGTGTAAGCATGCTCTGACAGGTATATAAATCACCGCCGACCGAGAAATAGCACTCAACATCGATGTGATCGGTGATCCCTACAAATCCGTTGAGGGTGGGGCCGAGGAGATTTGAACTCCTGTCTCGCGGACCCGACCCGCGGATCATACCAAGCTAGACCACGGCCCCTTTGATATTGACCCCTCGCCTCCTCATAAAATCAGTTTCTTGATTTAGACCTCATACTTCTCCCCACTCGTGAACACACGCAGAATCGCCCCGGCTAAATCGATGATACCCTCATTCGTCTCTGCAGATGTGGGTATGGGCGTTGAGAAGATCTCAGCACTCGAAAGCACGTGTAAGATCTCCCTCATCATGACCCGTTGAGGTCCTGATATTTGCGTTTCGACGGCTTCTTCCAGCAAGGCAGCGTCCTCGGACCAATCGAGGATCCTCTCCAATTCACTTTTTCCGACGAGATCTAGCTTCGACAGGGTGTATAGCTGAGGGAGAAGAAAGCGGTTATGCACCGCCGCAGCGAGGAGCACACTGGAGATGAAATTAAACGGATTGCGTGAAAAGGGAGCGTCGAATAGGTAGACCACAAGTCTCAAATCCTTGGTGATCTCCCTCGCGATGAAAGCCCCGCTCTCCCTGAAGGCAAAAACCTCCATCTGTCCTGGGGTATCGACAATGGCCAGATCGGCTCTGTACTCTTCCATATCCTCCTTCACCAGCCCAATCCTGTCCGCGACCAGATCCGATGCCATGATTATAGCGGCATTAGGACCCAGTTTGTATTTCCTCATAAGGTCGTCAGCGACAACGTGGTCTCGGACATCTACCTCGGGTCTATAAGGTAAATCAAGGACCGCGGGATCGAGGTTCACGCTGATAACGTTCTGTCCCTCGGAGCGAAACCACCTCACCAGAGCGTCCGTGAGTGCTGACTTCCCGGACCCTGCCGTTCCCACTATGAAGGCGACGTTCAATTCCTCCAAAACCTCATAGCTCCAAAAATCACTTTCGTTATGACCTAAGCGAAAGTCAAGCTTTTTTCGATCGTTTCCTTCGTCTCTTCTGGTTTGCGATGATAACCTCCGTTCGGGGGTATGGCATATCGACCCCCATCTCCAGTAGGCTACGGTAGATCCTATCCCTCATCTCGCTCTTTATCAGAGCGAATCTCCTGTCGGTGTTTATCCAAAACTTGGCGATCAGATCGAGGGTGCTCGGTCCAAAGTCACGGATCTCAATCCTTGGGAAACCCTTGGCCTTTTTGACATTGGGATGACGAGAGATGACCTCCTTCACTTTTTTCTCTATCCTCTCAAAGCCAAACTTTCCGAAACTCTCGTATGAGATCCCAAACTTGAGCTTGATCTTGTGTTTGCCGAGCTTCGAGTAGTTGATCACCTCGGTTTTCGCGAGCGCGTTATTTGGTATGAAGACGATAGAGCCGTCAAACTGTCTTATCACGGTCTGTCGTAGCGATATCTTCTCGATTCTGCCGTAGTATTTCCCTATCCTTACCTTATCTCCCAGACCAAATGGATTGGAAAGGATCAGGATGATCCCCGAAATAACGTTAGCTATCGCATCTTTTGCCGCAAAGGCTATGGCGAGTGAGATGATCCCAACTCCCGCTAACGCAGGGATAAGAACCTCGTAGATGCCCGTGATGCCAACCGCGATTATGGCAGTGATGCCATAGAGCGCCCAACTGATGACGGATGCGATCTGTCCGGCCTGCCTTTTCTCCAGCCACTTGGCTCTTTTGAGGACCCCTCTGAATCTATTTGTCGCTACTCTGATTATGGCGAAGGCTATGAGGAAGAAGGCGAGTGCCGTTGCCACCTTCCAGGCCAACTCGACATACTCTGGGGGTATGAACGTCATCGAACCTCTCGCCAAAATACCTAAGATCAGGTAATAACAATCACGTCACACGAACCCACGGATCGAATCACGCCGTGGGTAGGGTGAAACCAACATTACCTAAAAGGGCATTCGGGGTGGTTACCGGTACCTCCATCCACCAGTGCATTACTTGTTCACTTGCTCTACTAAGGGCCAGGGTCTCGGTCAGCATTCGATCGAGGTTGTCACTGAGTCGCAGTCCGTGGACTGCTCCGGCGATTTCCCCGTTAATGATCCGGAACACGCCGTCGCGGATGATGGAGGAGAAGTCCCCTGTTCTGTAGTTCTGAAATCGTGTGTAGGTTGCGTTATTCACGAAGATCCCATCCCTCAAGCTCTCAACCAACTCCTCCTCTTCATGGGTGCCCGGTGCGAGGTACAGGTTCCAGGGCTGGGGCACAACCCATCCGGCGTTGGATGTTGATTCAGCGCCAAACTTCGTCGCTGTCAACCTGTTGTGCAGGTAGGTCCTCAGCACCCCTCGATCTATTATCGAGGTTTTCTGGGTAGGTCTCCCCTCCATGTCAAATGCCCTTGACCCTAATCCGCCATCCATAGTCGGATCGTCAAGGAAGGTGATTAGGTTAGACCCTACTCTCTTACCGATCCTACCCTCAAGGAAGGAGATACCGGAATCGACGTAGAAGGCCGAGGCCATGAACGATAAGTAGCCTAGGAGGTTTCCTAGGGCGGGCCGTCCGAAAACTGCATCGTATCTGCCCTCTCTCGTTTTTACGATCCTAGAGGACAACGAAGCGTATCTCCCCGATTCCTCACCTGCTTTGAGCGGTTCGAATTGGCTCAGGGTTCTTCCGCAACTAGTCCCCAGTCCGTACAGCGTTATTCCTCCAACCCTTACCGAGCTTCTCACGCTGATACTTACGGAGGATCGCCTCTCAGAGGCTTGTACACCACTCGAGGTTTCGAGAACCTCAGTACGATCTCCGGCAAGCAGCGTCCCTGCAACGCTCTTCCCGCCGCTTTCTAAGGCTGAGTTGATAGCGCCTTCGGCGTAATCCACACACTTGTCACCCAGCTCAGGGATCCTGCTATCAAATATCCCTCGAATGGTGGCATAGCGAAATGGTCCCTTCGGTAGGGGTGTGTAACTCTCATGAGGCCTCATCACGTTAGCGAGGCTCTTGAGATTTTCGATCGCCTTACTAAGGGATCGACCCGAGGGATCACCGGTGGTACACTTAGCTATCCGTTTCTCCTTCGAGATCAAGATCCCCACATCCACGCTATCCCAGACCTTGGTTACAGTGATAACATTCTTTGAAAAACGGACCTGTCTGTACACCCGATGAGACACTAGGGCGGCGACCTCATCGAGCCCAATCTCCGTACCCTTGTTAACCACATAACTCGCGATGTCCTCTAGACTCCCCATCACTACCCTCCTCCCAAACGAACGCTGGTCAGCCTAACCGCTGGTCCTCCGAACCAGACCGGTACGCCTTGCACAGGATCGCCCTTACCACACAAACCTGGATAGAATTCGAGGTCCTTCCCAACGGCGTCGATCTTACTATAGAACTTTGGCGTTGTCAACTCAATGATGGGTCTTCTAACCATATTCCGGAGCTCTCCGCCTTTGATCAGGTACGCCTCGCTACCGACAAAGCGCATGTTGAATCGGAGATCCGATATGTTCCACTCCATGTAGGATTTCATGTATACGCCAAGCTTCACATCCTCGACTAGCTCTTGAAAGTCGGCGTCTCCAGGGAGCAAATAGGTGTTCGCCATCCTCACCAGGGGTTCCCTGTCATACTCCGAGGCTCTGGAAGCGGCATTGCTTTGAACACCAAGTTCTGACGCCGTCTCCCTGTTGTGAAGAAACTCGTTGATGCCCCCATCCTTGATAAGGAACCGAGGCTTGGCGGAGACTCCCTCCTCATCGGTCTTGTAGAATCCGAAACTGCCCTTCATCGTGGGGTCATCCACCACGTTGACGATATCCGATCCTATTCTGGTCCCCAGCATATCGACGCTTACGAATGACTCGCCGGCTTGAGCTGCCTCACGACCGAGGATCCTATCCGCCTCGTAAGGATGACCCGCCGATTCATGTACCACGATCCCCACGATCTCACTACCGAGAACGAGGTCTATCTTACCACGAGGGGCCCGCCTCGCCTCCTGTAAAATCCTGACGAGCACCCTCGCCCTTTCGGCGCATCTTTCGGTAATACCCCATCGATCAACCGCCTCCCATCCCCCGGCTTCTCCTACTTCGAATCGACCCTGTTCAGAGTCCGAGCCCCTCAAGGCAGTTATCATCGCCTCAAAGGACACTCTTGACACCGAGGATGAGATCCGACTTCCCTCGCTGTTCGTAAAGTACTTCCTCGTTCGCATCTCTTTCATCTCGAGAAGCCTTGCGGGAATTCTAGCCTCCCCGACCGACTCGATGAACCCATCGGCATCTAGCAGGAGACTGATCTTGTCCTCTACGGAGATATCCTCGAACGGGATCTTCTCCCTCACCTCCCATCTGCCCTCGAGGGCTTTCTCCTCAGATAGCTTCACTGGCTGTGAGATTCCTTTCGCCGCTTTCGCCATCGTCAGGGCATCGGATACCCGTTTCCTCACTAGTTCCTTATCGGCTTGATTTACAGATGCGAACCCGAGGCTCCCATCCAAGATGACGCGTATGCCGATCCCCAGAATCCTGTCTGTACTTCCGACTTCTACGTTCCCATTTTTCACGACGAGGGTGTTGGTAAGGTCGTCCTGCACCCTCGCTTCCGCATAGGCAGCTCCCAGGGTACGCGCGAGATCGACAGCGCGTTCTGCAGAATCCTTCAGTTGCTCCAATCGACTCAATCCGGGCGATCTATATGCTCAGAATTTGATCTAGCTCACTCTCTTAAGGAACTCCACTGCGATCTTGCTCGAGGCCTCAAGATCCATCAGGCTCAGGGTCGATACTGGACCATGAATATAACGTGTTGGAATACTGATCACCCCTGATGGGACCCCTCCCCTAGTTAGGCTAATTTTTGCCGCATCTGTCGAGCCCGGCAATCCGGTTTCTATCTGGTAGGGTACCTTCGCTTCCTCAGCCGCCTCAATCAGCTGCCTAAACACCGTTGGATGGGCTATTAGCCCTCTGTCGGCTACAGTGATGGATGGCCCCTTGCGCATCCTGATGGGGGCCTCAAACGGCTTAACTCCCGGAGTTCCCCCCGCTACGGTAACGTCGAGGGCAACTGCAACATCGGGATAGATGTCGAATGCCGATGTGCCCGCTCCCCTAAGTCCCACCTCCTCTTGAATGGTGCCCACTGCGTAGAGATCGCAGCCCAGCTCAACACCACCTAATTTTCTAACGGCCTCAATAAGAGCCGCACATCCGGCTCGATCGTCGAAGGCCTTACCAGCCACAACATCTGAGGTGAGTCTGCTGAACTCAACATCAAAGGTTATTACGTCCCCTATCTTAACGCCCATCTTCTCCACCTCTTTCTTGTCCCTAGCGCCAATGTCGATGAAGAGATCCTTTTCCTCAATCACCTTCTTCCTCTCTTCCTTTTTCATGATGTGTGGGGGCTTCGAACCGATTATCCCCAGAACCCTGCTCCCCTTCTCCGTATGTAGGACAACTCGTTGTGCGGGCAACACACGGTCGTCTATGCCACCCAATTTTGTGAATTTGATAAACCCGTCATCATCTATCAGCTTAACCATGAAGCCAACCTCGTCCATGTGGGCCGCCAGCATCACCCTCTTCTTAGGTTCGGGGCTGGCTCTGAAAGCTATGATGTTGCCGAGTCGATCGGAGTAGACCTTGTCCATGTGAGGCTCGAGCTCCTCTCGTATGATCTCCCTAACCTCAAACTCACTCCCAGGGACACCGACTGCATTGGAGAGTCTCTCTAGCAGACTAGAAAGCGATGACATATCATAAGGTTACCATCAAGCTCATAAATCCCATCTGCCGTGGCCTCAGCTAGATAGATAATAAAGTAATACCTCAAATCAAAAAGGAGGCTCTCTGTTGTCGAAAAAGGGAGAAATCACCAGATCGGTGTGGCAGAGGAAGTTCAAACAGTGGTTCCGTGATGCACTCATAGATGCGGAGATCTTCGACTACCGCTATCCGATCAAGGGGTTCGGGGCCTGGCTCCCCTACGGCTTTAAGCTGAGGGAAAATGTGACAGCTATTCTGAGGAGGCTTTTGGACGAATCCGGACACGAGGAGGTGCTCTTCCCTCTCTTGATCCCGAGAGAAATGCTGGAAAAAGAGAGTGAGCACATCGCTAAGTTTGAGGAGCAGGTCTTTTGGGTGACGAAGGGAGGTCGAAGGAGACTGGGTGAGGAATACGCGCTCCGACCGACGAGTGAAACCGCGATCGCTCCGATGCTGAAACTGTGGATCAGGTCGCATAGGGATCTCCCGAAGATATTCTACCAAGTCGTCAACATCTTTCGGTACGAGACAAAGGCCACGGTACCCCTCCTCAGGGTTAGGGAGGTTATGACCTTCAAGGAGGCACATACGGCTCACGCAACCCTAAGGGAGGCTGAAAGGCAGGTGAGGATCGCGATTGGAGTCTACAGGAAGTTCTTCGATGAGCTGGGAGTACCCTACCTGATCTCCAAAAGGCCGGACTGGGACAAATTCCCCGGGGCAGAGTATTCCATAGCCTTCGACTTCGTGTGCCCAAACGGGCAGGTGCTTCAGATAGGAACCGTTCACAACCTGGGTCAAAACTTCTCCAGAGTGTTCGACATCTCGTTTGAAACCCCCAGAGGTGATAGTGAATACGTCTGGCAAACATGCTACGGGATCTCAGGGAGAGGCATCGCATCGATGATCATAGCTCATGGTGATGACAGAGGTCCTGTGTTACCTCCCAACGTAGCTCCTACCCAGATTGTGATCGTGCCAATTCCCTACAGGGGTTACGAGAAAAGCGAGGAGCGAGTAGCGAAACTAATTGCCAAAAAGCTCGGCAATGCGGGAGTACGATTCATCATAGACAATCGTAGGAGACTCACACCAGGATCGAAATTCTACGACTGGGAAATCCGTGGGGTCCCTTTGAGGATCGAGATCGGACCTAGGGATGTCGACGAGGATCGGATCACCATCGTGAGAAGAGATACGCTTGAAAGGTCAACGGTCCCATTAACCGATGTCGCTTCCACCGCCGACGAGATCATGCGGGAAATGGTAAGCGATCTATCCAAAAGGGCCTGGGAGTGGATGAGAAAAAGGATAGTCAAGACCTCCTCCATCGAGCGGCTCAGGGATCTACTGACCCATGGACGCGTGGTCGAGACTGGATGGTGTGGTGAAGAGTCGTGCGGTCTCAGCATAGAAGAGCAATCGAACGCCAGTATTCTGGGCACAGCTATCGGTAAGAGGGCGAGGGGGAAGTGCTTGGTCTGTGGGAGGGAAGCTCATCATGTCATTAGAATCGCTCGTACATTCTGAGAAAAAATGGATCCAAACCGCTGCGTGCTAGTAGTCTGCGATGGTCTAGCTGATAGACCGATAGCCGAGCTGGGTGGCAAAACCCCACTAGAAGCCGCCGAAACTCCATCGCTCGATGAGCTTGCGAGAGCGGGGATAAACGGTATCATCGATCCACTTTCGCCTGGTGTACCCCCCGGCAGCGACGCCGCCAACCTAGCCCTACTCGGGTACGATCCCTTCAAGGTGTACAGGGGACGGGGACCATTCGAGGCTCTTGGATGCGGGATTCGCGTCCAGCCAAGGGACGTAGCGTTTCGCACAAACTTTGCCACCCTAGACGATAACCTTTTACTCGTCGACAGGAGAGCCGGGAGGAAAATCGATCACGTGGAAGAACTAGTCAAGGCCCTCGAAGGTCTTGGCTCGGAAGAATATCCAGATGTTGAGGTTATCTTTGGGCATTCCGTTGAGCACAGGGGAGCAATCGTCCTGCGAGGAAAGGGACTCTCCATGAGGGTTTCGGATCCTGACCCACACGTTCTAGGCATAAGGATACCAGACTCCGTCCCCCTCGATGATAGCGTTGAAGCGAAGAAAACCGCCTTCATAGTCAACGAGCTGACTAGGCTCTCCTATAAGATACTACGAGACCACCCGGTGAATAGAAAACGGAAAGAAAAAGGATTACCCCCTGCCAACGTTCTGCTCCTTAGGGGGACGGGAATGTTGCCACAAATCGAGAAGCTCGAAACCAGATTCGGAATCAAATCAGCTGCGATCGTCGCCAACGCCCTAGTCAGAGGAGTGTGTGCGTCAGTGGGTATGAGGCTAATCGATGTCCCCGGAGCTACGGGGAGAGTGGACACCGACACCCTAGCTAAGGCGAGATACATAGTAAGGAACCTGGAGCACTTTGACCTTATCTACACGCATATCAAGGGTGCGGATAGCGCAAGCCACGATGGAAATCTGAAAATGAAGATGAAAATGATTCAGAAGATCGATGGACTCATCGGATACCTGATGGATCATATAGAAAGTGAATCGGTATACCTGGCCATTACAGCCGATCACACCACCCCAGTCCCCGTCGGGAACCACACTGGCGAACCGGTTCCGATCACGATCTCAGGACCTGGCGTAAGAGTCGATGATGTAACCACCTTTTCGGAGGTGGCATGCGCAAAAGGGGGCCTTGGAAGGCTGCTGGGTCGTGAACTCATGCCCACCCTGATGAACTATTTGGGAAACGCAGCGATGTACGGAGCCTAACTATCGATGAGAATTGCTACGTTGTGTCTAATTAAAAGAATTATGGAAATGAGAGGGCATATTCCATTTCTCAATTGCCATCGCTATTTGATGGGAAACCCTAGCGAAAGAGAATAACTTTAACACAGTTCGTTGTATTATCCTCGATGGTTACCTACGAGGAGCTTGCGAGGATGAAGGTTATCGGACCACGTCCGGCGCAGATAAGGGAACTATTGAAGGAGAAACCAATGAACGCTCAAGAAGTTGCATCGACCTTGGGAGTAACTGTTGCAGCGGTAAGGCCGCATCTGAGGGACCTATCGAGGAAGGATGCCGATGTGGATAAAACCAGATTCGGTCGTAACGTGTACTATTTCGTCAAGTCAAAGCTGGACGAGGCAAAAAAGGCAGAGCACTAGCTATCAGCTCTCAAAGAGCTGGTTTCGGTCCCAGCTTGGGAAAGGAGAGTTACCGAATAAGCACTAAGGGTAAACAACCCAAAGAGCCACCGGGAAAGAACTGTAACTTTGTTTAAGTTAAAACGTAGGATGATGGAGGGAGATGTCAACAGTCTTACGAGTCGCTGAAGCCCAGTCAAGGGATGTGGGTCGCGGTATCGCTAGGATAGATCCGGAGGTTATCTCTGAACTCGGACTAACCGCTGGAGACATCGTTGAGATATCCGGGAAGAGGAAAACCATGGCTATTTGCTGGCCCGGGTACTCTGAGGATCGCGGTAAGAGAACCGTCAGGATAGATGGATACATTCGAGGCAACGCTGGAGTGTCCATCGACGAGAAGGTTAGCATCAAGAAGGTGGAGGTCAAGGAGGCAGGAAGAGTCAACCTAGCCCCCACCGAGCCACTCAGGATAACCGGGGGAGAGGAGTACCTGAGGCAGATGCTGGAGGGCCGTGTGGTTTCCAGGGGGGACAACATACCTGTTAACATCATGGGACGAAGAGTCAACCTCATAGTGACAGGCTTTCAGCCACAGGCACCCGCCGCCATCGTCATGCCCTCGACGCAGATTGTTTTCAGCGAAAAGCCAACCAAGGCGGTTATCGAGGTTCCTCGCGTAACCTATGAAGACATAGGAGGTCTGGGGGAAGAGATCCAGAAGGTTAGGGAAATGATAGAGATGCCCCTCCGATACCCTGAACTCTTCGAGAGGCTAGGTGTAGAAGCACCAAGGGGCGTGTTGCTCCATGGTCCACCCGGAACGGGGAAGACCCT
>JBHIEI010000017.1:0-24528 GCA_046760555.1 Bathyarchaeia archaeon | reverse complement strand
GCCTACCCGTCTCGAGTATTTCCCTGTTCATCTTCGGCGGAGTGTCTCAGATCGTGGAGGAACCGAAGAGTCCCGGCGTTGAGTTTAAGGTGGCCATCGTGGGACCTCTCACAAGTTTCATCATCGCACTCGTCTTAGCCCTTCTGGCTGACGTCCTGGAAAGCGCGGGGGTTGGCGGGGTGATGGTGCTGGCGCCCCTCACGTATGGAAGCTACATAAACCTGCTATTGGGAGGCTTCAATCTGTTACCCGCCTATCCTCTAGATGGTGGGCGGGTGCTTCGTGCGGGGCTCTGGGGCCGAATGGGGGATGTGGTGAAAGCCACAAACATAGCAACCAGAATTGGCGTGGGCTTTTCGTACCTCCTTATGCTGGGGGGATTCTTCATGTTAATCTTTGGGGGCTCGCTGTTCTCCGGACTATGGCTGATCCTCATAGGCTGGTTCCTCAAGAACGGATCGGAAAGTAGTCAGAGGCAGGTGGTCGTAAGCGAGGCTCTATCCGACTACAGGGTTCGCGATGTCATGACCACCAGGGTACACTCGATTAGGCCGAGTACCTCCGTCAGGGGGATCGTTGACCGCTTGTTCAAATACAAACACGGTGGATTCCCCGTAGTGGAAGGAAGAAAGCTATTGGGCTTTGTCACGATGGAGGATGTCAAGAGGATACCCAAGGGGAGCTGGGATAAGATCACCGCAAGCGACATAATGACCGCCCGCGAAAAATTGACCGTGGCTGATCCTGATGATGCGGTGTTCGACGCCATGATGACGATGTCTCAACAACGAATTGGTCGATTGCCCGTAGTGGAAGACGGCAAGCTGATCGGTATCATAACCAGGAGCGATTTGATGCACGTTATCAAGATGAGGAGCGAGTTGGGAGCATGAAAAAGCCCAACGGCCAGAATGGTTTGACTGGGTCATGAGGGTGCTCAAATGATGGAAGGCCTCTTTTGTTAGGATGGCATGTCGGGGGGCGGTGAGGACGCATACCTGACACAGGTTCCAGCGTGTTCTAAGGATGAATAAAATTGAGACAGGGGCAATCATGGCTACTCAACTAGGTAAGAAGCTGGTGGGATGTCGCCGGGAGGATATCCTGAAGCACGTCTTGACCTCTTAATGGTTGCTGTGAAACAGATCATGTCGAGCCCCTTGCGGTCAAGGAACCCATGGTAATTTATTTAAGAGGATATGGTGATCGGGATAGTTGGCACCGGGAAAACAGAGACCGCCTAAGTCGAGAACCTTCGGAAAGGGAAGTCGAAAGTGCCGACGCTGCGGGACGCATGATGGATTGATCCGCAGATATAACCTCATGTTGTGTAGGCGCTGCTTCCGGGAAGTTGCGGAGCAGCTGGGTTTCAAAAAGTTTGAGTAAAGAGAATGACCAGCGACCCTCTAGCCAATGCACTGAATGCGATCCTGAACGATGAGAGGAGAAATAAGAGGGAGTGTATGGTGACTCCTGCCACAAAGTTAATAGGTCAAGTATTGAGGATCATGCAGCTTCACGGCTATCTAGGTGAGATCGAGCACATTGATGATGGAAGGTTCGGCAAGTATCGAATCCAACTTCTCGGTCGAATAAATGAGTGTAAGGCCATTAGACCGAGGTATCCCGTTACGAATAGAAAGTTAACTGACTTGAGGCGGCGATATCTACCATCTAGGGATCTTGGGATTCTTATCGTGTCCACCAGTAAAGGACTAATGACGAGTGATGAGGTGGAGAGCAAAGGCTTGGGGGGTCTAGCCCTAGCCTATGTGTGGTGATTCGCACACCGAATAGGTGGCAGATCCAGCTTTCTACGATCTCGGCTAAGGATTGCGTTCAGTGCCAAACGATTCAAATAAATAGTCCCCCGTGCAATTCACGTCTAGGAAATTGAGAAAACCAGTCGAGGAGGCCTTTGTCGATGTCCCCCAAGGGGTGAGCGTAAAGATAGAGGGGAAGGTAGTAACAGCCTCGGGACCTAATGGCACCATAACGAGGGACTTTTCGAAGATGCCCGTCAATATAGAGGGGGGGAGAAGGGCATTCAGGGTCTGGGCGGAGTTCCCCAAGAAGAGGGAGGCGGCGATTGTGAAGGCCGTGTGCTCACACCTGAGAGGTATGTTTAGGGGGGTAACTGAGGGTTTTACTTACAAACTAAAGATAGTCCACGTCTACTTCCCGATGACCGTCAGGGTAGAGGGTGGCAGGGTGGTCATCGAGAATTTCTGTGGAGAGAGAAAGCCGAGAGTCGCTAAAATAGTGGGGGATGTGAAGGTCGAGGTTCAGAAGGACGATATCATCGTGAGAGGTACAAATGTCGAGGATGTGGGGCAAACTGCAGCGAACATCGAGCAGGCGACGAAAGTTAAGCAAAAGGATCCACGTATATTCCTGGACGGGATATACGTTTACGAGAAGTCCTAGCCCAGCAGCTTTGAAGCCTAGCCTACGCGAATTCGAGTTTCGTTCTGTCTAGTAGAGTGATTTCTTATTCTACCGCAGCATTTGTGCTATGGATAGGCATGTTGGGACGTGAGAGGATTCCTCGTGCACTCACGATCGCTGGATCCGACTCCGGCGGTGGAGCGGGGATACAGGCTGACCTTAAGACCTTCGCTGCCCTGAGAGTTCACGGAATGTCTGCTATAACTTCGGTCACGGCGCAGAACACCGTGGGAGTTACAGGTGTTCACGATATTCCGCCAGATATGATCAGACTGCAGATCGACACCGTCGCTGATGACATCGGAATCGATGCAGCAAAGACTGGAATGCTCCACACCAGCGAGATAATAGCCGTGGTAGCGGAGGCAGTGAAAAGGCACGGGTTCCCCCTCGTGGTCGATCCGGTGATGGTCGCGAAAAGTGGCGCGCGATTGCTGAAGTCCGAGGCAGTGAGGTCTCTAACCGAGGCTCTTCTACCAACAGCGACGGTCGTTACACCGAATGCTAGGGAGGCGGAGGTGCTATCGGGAATGAAAATAAGATCGGTGGCTGAGGCGGAAAGGGCGGCGAAGGAGATCTCTAGTCTGGGGCCGAAGGCTGTCGTGGTTAAGGGTGGACACGTCGCTGTTGGGGATGATGCTGTCGATGTCCTTTACTACAACGATGGATTTACTCTCTTCTCACGGAAGCGAGTGGACAGGAAGACGACGCATGGAACGGGCTGCAGCTTCTCGGCCGCCATAGCTGCCGAATTAGCGAAGAAGAGAAGTATCCCTGATGCGATCAAAACCGCGAAGGAGTTAGTTTCATTGGCCATCAAGTTTGGTATTCCCATCGGCAAGGGCTTTGGTCCCCTGAATCCCATGGCCCATCTGTACAGAGAGGCCTCGAGGTACGAGGTGTGGGATAACGTCAGGGAGGCTTTGCGGATACTCGAAGGGAGCCCTGAGGTTTCGAAACTCATACCTCAAGTGCGAACGAATATCGCTATGGCCACACCCTACGCGGAGGACATCTCGGATGTCGTCGGAGTTCCAGGACGCCTCACAGAGGTAGAGGGCAGGGTCAAGGCCTCTTCTCCACCGAGCTTCGGTGGTTCGCTACACGTTGCCAGAGCCATTCTGACCATGATGGGGCACGATCCCACGATTAGAGCGGCTATGAATCTTAGGTATTCGGAAGCGATCCTCGATGCCTGCGCGAGCCTCGGGTTGACCGTTTCCTCTTACGATCGACGAGAGGAGCCCGAGGAGATCAAGAAAATGGAGGGAATGACCGTTCCTTGGGGGATTGAGCAAGCGATCAAGAAGGTCGGGAAAGCACCAGATGTGATATACCATCGGGGGGACTGGGGTAAGGAACCAGTGATAACCATATTCGGGAGGAGCAGCGTCAACGTCGCTAAGCTCGCAGTAAGAATCGCCAGACGCCTTTCCCAAGGGGGGCTGGACGCTTTCAAACAGTAATATCGTTGGGTTTAACCGCACGCGTATGGGGAATACCTTTACTTTCCCCTGTCATCATCGCTCCTATTTTCTCCTTTGTCGCTTCTTTGGTTTGGACAACTGCCACGATTTTCCCCTCATACATCACCGCAATCCTATCGCTCATCATTATTATTTCATCTAAGTCTTCGGAGACCAATAGAATCGCCTTCCCTTTTTCTCTTTCTCTTATTAACCGCTGGCGAACAAACTCCTGGGATCCAACGTCGAGTCCCGACGTTGGCTTGTCTGCCAGGAGGAGGTCGGGGTTGCGGGAAAGCTCTCGAGCCAATATGAGCTTCTGTATGTTCCCCCCTGATAGTTTCCCTGCCGGCTTGTCTATGCTGGGAGTATCCACGTTATACTCCGCGGCTAACCTCCTCCCATACTCGCTCATCCGCTCGGGATTTGTGAACCATCGTTTGTCGAAGGGAAGAAGCCACCGATGGGCGAACGGAGGCTCCGAGTGGATACCAAGAACCGCGTTTTCGCCAATCGATAAGTCGGGTAGTATTCCTCTCTCTATCCTACTTTCCGGGATGTAACCGACTTTTAGATCCCTAACCTTTCGAGGCGGACAATTTGTGACATCCTCGCCCTTGATGAGCACTTTACCGGCGATAGCGCGCCGTTGGCCTGCAATAACTTCCACGAGTTCCTCTTGACCGTTACCGCTTACGCCTGCAATCCCGAGGATTTCTCCCCCCCTCACAAGAAGAGACACCCCTTTCAAAGCTAGTACGCCCGTATCGCCAAGAGCTTTGACTCCCTTCACCTCAAGGATCACTCTACCTTTCCTCGTGGCGCCCTTTTTCACGTGAAACGACACCTTCCTTCCGACCACTTTTTGGGCCAGTTCTCTCCTGTCAATGCCTTTGGTCCGAAGAACATCTACCACTTTTCCCTTCCTAATGATGGTGATCCGGTCACTCACAGCCATTGCTTCAGGTAGTTTGTGGGTGATGAATACGACGGATGATATGCCTTTTTGGGTCATCTCCCTGAGGCTCCTCATGAACTCTTTTTTCTCCTGCGGTGTTAGAACGGAGGTCGGCTCGTCCATAATGAGTATTCTCGCTCCCTGATAGAGAGCTTTGAGGATTTCCACTCGTTGCTTTTCGCCAGCTGAGAGCTGCTCGGGCTTTGCATCGAGGTCGACCTTGAGGTTGAACTTCCCTTGAAGCTCCAGTATCTCTTTTTCAGCTCGTTTTCTGTCGAGGAACGGTCCCTTTGTGGGCTCGCGCCCGAGTATGATATTCTCCATTACGGTCAGTCCCGGTACCAGCGTGAAGAACTGATGGATCATCCCTATGCCCAGATTTATCGCGTCTTTAGGGGATCTGATAGAAACGTTCTTCCCGTCAGCGAGAATCTCCCCTTCATCCATCCGATAGAGCCCGTAGAGGATGTTCATCAGCGTTGTCTTACCGGCTCCGTTCTCTCCGAGTATGCAATGGATTTCCCCAGCCCTCAAGTCGAAATTAATGTGATCGTTCGCTACCACCCCGGGGAATCTCTTAGTGATGTTTCTCATCTCTAGGATGGTTCTGCTTCCCCCAGCAGCAGGGCTTCCAGAGATTCTTACCCACCTCCTTTGTCGTTCAAGATCATTCCCTTTCATAATGCGTCCCCAGGGCGGTGGGCATTCCCGCCCTTTTGCCTAGGGCGCCTGCTAGCGCCAGCGCTACGATCACCCCGATATGGGGTACCACGACCATAAACTCGGATGGCACAACCAGAACTCCCCCGACCTGCAGCCTGGTCTGGATCCCGATCAAGAACGTGAAGAGGAGGGAACTGGAGAATATACCAGGGACCGTCCACCTTCCGAACAGTACTAGAGCAAACGCCACCCACCCATACCCAGCGACCATTTTATACGTAAATCCCTGAAGCACGACAAGTGAAAGGTAAGATCCCGCTAGGCCGACAAACGCCGACCCCAGTGTTGTGCAGATCCATCTTATTTTGTAGACGTCGATTCCCGCAGCATCGGCCACCTTGGGATTCTCCCCTGTCACTAGTACAGCCAGGCCCTGCTTTGTGTGATTTAGGAAAATGTAAAGAAGTGCAAATGAGATAACAGTCAAGTAAAAAATCGGATCGAGAGAAAGAAAGCTGGGTTTGAGTGTTTCAGTGATCCTGACGGAGGGCAGGACTGTGAAATAGAGGAATCCTGCAAGCCCCTCTGCCAAAAACCACAGTCCGAACCCAACTACTATCTGATCTAAACTGAAATGCACGCATAAAATCGATAACAGTGCGCCGAATACGAGCCCTAGAGAGAATCCAAATAGCAAGGATATCCAGATGGAATGCCCCAAGTAATAGTAGGCAAAAACCCCCGAGAAGGTTCCAAAGGCCATTATCCCTTCCAGAGCGATATTCCAGACACCGCTCTTCTGACTCAGAAATCCTCCTAAGGTGGCTAACCCTATGACGGGGAAGAACGACAGTATTGAACTGACAGCTCCGGATAACATTTTGCTAGACCCACTTCAGCGCCTTTGGCAAGAGCACCACGATAAAGACGATCCCAACCATTGCCTCGCCCAGTCTATGAGGGAAACCCAAAGCTGTGAGGCCTAGCGTTCCCTCATAGATGAGCGCTATGAGCAGGGATGAAAGGGGCGCTAGTATTGCTTTATTATTTGCAATGAACGCTGCAGCTATTGCGTAGAATCCATAATTGCCCGATATACCTGCTTGAGCCCGGAAGAAGTATCCAAGGACTAGCCCACACCCTGCTAGTCCGCACATGCCTCCGCTTATCAGCATACTCAAGATCGTTAGTTTTGCGGTGTTTATCCCCTGGGAGAATGCAGCCATTCTGCTACTACCCATCGCCCGCATCTCGTACCCTAACACGGTTCTATTCAAGAGGATGTGGGTAATGCACACCAAAAGTAGCGCCATCGTGAACGTGGTATTCAGGGGAAATCTGATGAAGGGGAGTCTGGTTCCCCAAGGTATCATCGCTGTTCTCGGGTATAGCCCAACTCCCCAGTTCCAGGGACCGTCAATCAGGTATTGTAATAGCGCGAAAGCGACGAAGGTTTGCATCATGGTAACGGCTACCTCGTTGACGTCCCACCTTGCCTTTAAAAATCCTGCAAGGGCCCCGTAGGCACCACTTGCAAGAAAGCTCGCGAGAAACGCCGAAGGAATGGCCAGAACGGGCGGGAGATCTAGAAACAGGCATATGCCCGTAGTTACGATGACCCCGATAACTATCTGGCCTTCTCCACCGATATTCCAAACGCCGCTTCTAAATGCCACGACCAATCCGAGGGTGGAAATCAGGATTGGCGTGGTTCTCGCAAGCGTTCTCAGAAGGCTGTCCATTGAGCCGACGGTGGAGTTTAAGAAATATCTAAAAATTTCAGTGGAATGTACGCCTACTAAGAGGCCTGACATCAAAAAAGTCGCACTGAGAGCGAATGTCAGTGTACCTATCGTATAGAGAGCGGATTTAAGCGGGTCTTCCAATGACTTCTTCATCGAGTACGTAATTTCTTCCCGAATTAGGGCTTTCATCGGTCACTCGATCAACCTTAGGCTCTATGTGAGGGTTCATCGATTAGCGTTACTTAGTCCTCTCTACCATTCGTCTATTGTTGGGACACTCACAGTGCCCTCTATGATTTTATTTCTCAAATCCTCCGCAAACGCCTTCACGTCCTCCGACACCATGTTTCCAAACGTGGGTATATCGAGCGATCTATCTTCCAACGACAATGGCATCTCGAAGTGTTCGGCTCTAAACTCCTCGAACCGATCCTTCACTATAGCATCAAGAGCCCTATCGAGCCATACATCCCATATCCAGCACGTGCATCCTATCAGGGTATCCGGATATTCGGACGTGATATCCAAGTATGCTTGAATCGAATAGATTCCTCTTTCCCTTGCCTCCAGCGTGCCCGATTCATCATCCATACCCACAAACACAATGTCGCATCCAGCCTCGGCCAAGCTTGCTACGCTGTCTCTGGTCTTCATTGGATCCGTGTATGCGCCAATCACTACTCTCAGTACTTCTATGTCCTCGTTAACGTATTGGGCCCCTGACCTGAAGGCCGCGCTCATCAAGCGCGTGTCCCTTGGGCCCGGTATGGCTTGGATGACTCCCAGTTTATTTGTTTTTGTTATTTTCGCTGCAATGGCCCCTGCCCAAAAGCTAAGCTCATTAGCACGATAGGCATTGAAAGCAACCACGTTGGGGGGAAAATAGTCGGCCGGTATTACTTTTGCTTCATACTCCTGTATCCAATAAACACCGGGAAAGTCTGGAGCCACGGCCTTACAAGCTTCTTCGAATTCGTCGGTGGTTAGGTAGATGACGTCATTCGTTTCCGCCAAAGTTCTAAGAACGGACTCGAGCTCCGTTAAACTGATCTCCTCGACCCATGTTATCTCCAAGTTATACTTGTCTTTCAGTTTCAGCACCGCATTGGCAGCCGCTGGATCCCATAGCCCCTCATCATGATGGCCCCACAGGACCGCTGCTATCCTCAGGGGTTTGGCTTCCTCCACGGGCTTTCTGGTTGTCCAGTATCCCACTCCTGCCACAACCACTGCCATGACAACAAGGAGAACGGCCAGCCGCTTCGTTGCTACACGTCTTATTCTCATTCTTTCCATCGAGTCTGAGCTACGTATATTAGTTTTTATATAATTAACTTATATCTCGGGATGGGTAGAAGGACGAATAGGACAAAAGTGAAGGGCGCGATAAGACTGCGCTTTCCTTGCGAATTATCAAACCGCCATCTATTACCCATCGTCCGATCTCTTCTTGCCGACAGATTGGTGAGATCGCATGGCGTCGGCCAAGTTAAAGTTGCTGAGATACTTGACGTCACCCAACCCGCCGTTTCGATGTACCTTAGATCCAGTGTCAGCTGGAGGTCTGAGATGGAGGAGTGCTTAGATGAAGTGAAAGCCGTTGCTAGGGAATTGGCTGACGACATCTGTCGGGGCAGGGTCACTCAGATTGAGGCGATGAGGAGGGTTTGCAGCCTATGCGTTTGGCTGAGAGCGGGTGGACCCATTTGCAAAATACACGAAGACATCGTTCCCACGTTAAGAGCGGAGACCTGCTCCCTTTGTCTAGAGGACTTGGCTGAGGAGAGGAGGAGGGCCTTTGGGGAGTACGAAGTCCTTGACAACGTCAGACGCGCGGTGAGGTTGATCGAAAACAGCTCAGAGTTCTCCGATCTCATCCCGGAGATCGGAACAAACGTCGTTATGGCCAAGGCAGGTGCCAGGACGGTCAAGGAAGTGGTGGGAGTTCAGGGCAAGATACATGTCGCGGGAGGTTGGCCACGCGCAACCGGTTCGCCGGAATTCGGCGGCTCCACTCACGTCGCGAGCGCCGTCCTGACGGCCATGCGGTCTGATCCATCGGTTAGGGGGGCGATCAATCTGAGGTTCGATTGGGCGTTAGTGGAGATATGCAAGAAACTCGGCCTAAAGATCTCGTTCTACGACCGGGCGGAGGAGCCCGATGAGGTAAAGAGGGTGGATGGGAGAACCATACCTTGGGGGATAGCTGAGGCGATAGAGAGAGCGGGAGCAGTCCCCCAGGTGATTTACGATCTGGGCGACGTTGGTAAGGAGCCCATGCTCTTTTTACTGGGATCCTCTGCGTTGGCCGTGGCGAGCTTAGCCATCAGGATGGCGGGCGAGTACCGCAAAAGGGGGGCGAAGGAGAGCCCTTAGGAGGTATCGTCACCAGTCCCTTTTAATCTGCTGTAGCGCCGTCACGACCTTCTTAGGCTCGGGCGTGTAGAGCCTCACAGCTTCACCCTTGTAACGATGGCAGATGGATACGAACTTCCTTTCCTCGTTCACCCTGAGGTAGGTTCCCTTCTTTAGGATCAATCGTTTTATCCCCCCTATCATGATCCCCTTCAGTGTGATCGTGTATTCATCCGGAACCTGGAGGAACGGGTTGGGAAGAAATAGCCAAGCGGCCAAAAAATATAGAACAATTCCAGCGAAGGCGCCCGAGGTCCAACTGAAGGATCTACTCCCCCAAAGCAGGAACAGAGCGAGCAGGGGAAGTGCCTCGAGGACCGAGATAATTACCGATCTCGCCCTTCTCTTTCGGCCGTCGGCGCGCTTGAGTTCAACGACCCTGGCTCTGTAGAAGACCTTAACCAAACCCTTACCTTAACAACACTCGATTCAAATGAATTGGCTGCGGATCTATCCGCGTTTGACCTTTTGCCTTGACTTCCTCTTCTTCCATTCCCTCTCTTTTCGCTTCCGCTCCTCCTTCTTCCTCCTGGCAGCTTGGAACTCCAATCTCAGCCTCTCGAACCCCCTCCTCCGGGGCCTCCTTATACTCATCTTCCACTCGGCCTCGGTTATCATCCCCTGTCTCTTCATGGAGTAGAGGGTGATGGTTCGATAAATCATAGAATACCCTAGGCCAAATGCGTAACCGATGCCGCCTAGGAAGAGGATATAAAGCGTCAAGGCGCCGGGAATTTCACTCGAGTAAGTGGGGTAACGTCCACTAAGGATGTCCCCGGATATCTTGGTCAGGGGAAACGCCACCGCCCAGTAAATGTTAGTACGAAACACGGGGTTTCCCCACCGGCCGGGGAGGATGTGTCCTAGCTTGTCCTGTACGACGTCGTATATCAACCCGAACAGCAGCATGGGAGGTACTATGTAAGTTAGAGTCGTAGCTCTACCCGCGAATAGGGCTGCCACCAGTATGAGGGAACCCACCACGCCACTCGACAGGAGTCCTGCGAAGTTGAGCGCGGTGAGTTTCATTTCTATCCTGGTGTGATTTACTCTTATACGCCTTGTCCTTCGTCAGGATTTGGGGCTAGACCGGTTTGATTATCTTGGCCTTGATAAGCGCGGCGTACGTGCTGGGACCGAGGTAGAACACTGTTCCGACGAGCAGGAAGATCAAAGCGAGCCAGTCAATCCAGTTCCGACGAGCGATCTCCTTGGGCAGCATTCGGAAGTTCATGTAGGCGAGAGTGGGGCAATACAGACCCATGATGATGGCCGCGAGCGACGTGCCGGTAACCAGTATGACGTAAGGCTTGACCAGGAAGATGACGACCGATCCCAAGGCGAGCCATATGTACAGGAACACGTAGTACCAGTACCTCAGCGGGAGCTTCTTCGCTCCAGGAACGAAGAAGTACAGCATGTCCGCTTCGCCTCGAGAGAAGCCGTCGAAAACACTGAGCGCGGTGTCCCACGCCTCCAGGCCCACGGCGAACATGAAGATGCCCGCCATGGTGGCTCCGCCAACCATGCGAGCCTGATCGGCGAAGGCCCCGATTATTTTCATCTTCTTGCCAGCCCGCACAACGGGCATTATTTCTGGTGCACTGGTGACCGCCTGAACGGCCAAGAAGGCGAACAGGCTGGTCAGCAGGAGTGTCGGGACTTCGTGGAGCACCCAGGCGTCCCACCAGCCGTAGCGACGCCAGGCCTCCCACTTGCGCATCTCTTCGGGATTTGTCCAGTCGAAGGTGAAGCCCGTCGCTGGTATGGTCTCCTCCTCGCCCGTGATCCAGCTCGTGATGCGGCCGATGTAGTGTCCCATGCCCATCTTCTTGTCCCTAGCCCACATCGTGTACCAGCACTGCTGCATACCCGAGGGTCCGGCGTACGCGATGGAACCCAGAACGAAGCCGATGAACTTCGGTGACCACATCTCGCTTGGGTAGGGTCCAGGGGTGACCCACCCGGCCAACACGCTTCCGACGACCCCCGGCGAGACCACGCCGATCGCGATGATGGCGCCACATATGATGGCGATCATGGTGGTGATGAACGTCAGGGTCTCAAGACCGCGGTAGATGACCGGGAATCCCGAGAGGAAGATGGCGATCAGGAGTATGCCGATCCACTGCCACAGGGTCCACGACCACTTAGGGTCTGCACTGAGCGGTATGATCTCGGTAGCAGCGCGGCCCCAGACGGTGAGCCACGTGGGCCAGGCGTACACGAAGAGCGCGGCGATGAAGAACGCCAGCCACCAGTACTTCCACAAACGACCGGCACCGTAGAAGAAGCTCTCCCCGGTGGCCATCTCCCACTTCCCCATCTCTTGGGTGACGAAGGTCTGTAGCGTTATGCCGAACAGCCCGATGGAGAGGATCGGTGGTCCCCACATAGCCGACATGCGGGGCCACATGATGGCTTCTCCGATACCGATGCCCATAGCCGCAAGGATGATCGCTGGTCCCATCAAGTGAGCCGCCCTAGGGGGCTCCGGTAGTGCTTTGACGGGTAGAGGGGCTAATCCCCCTATCCTGACTTCCTTTGGCGAACTCAAATTCTTCAGTAAATTTGTTTTGCTGTTTATTTATCAAGTTATCGAGGTCCCTTCAGGAAGCCTATCGGTGTCCAATCCTCTGGACAGTCTGACCGAGGGTGAAGTGTGGCTTATTCGAGTGCAGATCGCCTATGACGTTGTTATTCTTCTTTTGGGACCCGTTAAGCGACGATCCGAGCTAGAAAAGATTTAATTTCGAACCGTGGGGATCAATTTAGATATTCGGTGGGCGAAAGTAGGGTCGGCTGGCACTCCGTAGAGATCGACGACCTGCTGAAGAGACTAGAGACGGACAAGGAAAGGGGCTTATCCAGTGATGAGGCAAAGAGGCGACTCGAGAAGTACGGCCCGAATGAGCTTGTTGCCGAGAAGGGATTCAGTATCCTGGGTCTTCTCATCGATCAGTTCAAGGACGCTTTCATAATCATGCTTTTGTTCGCCACCGTGGCCTCCTATTTCGTGGGTGAGGTCACCGATGCGATTCTCATAGCGATCATCGTCATTCTCTCTGCGACGGTCGGCTTCATCCAGGAGTACCGATCGGAGAAGGCCCTGGAGGCCATGAAGGCGCTGACCGCACCTACCGCCAGGGTGATGCGCGACGGGCGGGAGATGACGATATCTTCTAGGGAGGTGGTTCCCGGGGATATCGTGTTACTGGAGGAGGGGGACAGGGTACCCGCCGATGGCCGTCTGTTCATGTCGGCGAGTATGAGGACGAATGAAGCCCCCTTGACGGGAGAGTCTACTCCCGTCACCAAGGAGCTCGGAGTCCTCGATGAGAAGACCATAGTTGGTGATCGGGAGAATTGCGTATTCATGGGCACCCACACCGTTTTCGGTCGGGGTGAGGCGGTGGTAACCGAAACCGGTATGAAGACCGAGTTCGGGAAGATCGCCGGAGCCGTTCAGGAGATAGAGGCTGAGAAGACGCCACTCAAGGTGAAGCTGGATGTTTTCGCGAAGAAGCTGGGTTGGGTCATTATAGGGTTATGTGTGGTCATCTTCTTCCTCGAGATCGTCGAGCACGGCATCGGGGTCCACGCCCTTATCGAGGGTTTCATGACCGCTGTTGCCCTGGCCGTTTCCGCGGTTCCAGAGGCGCTGCCGGCTCTTGTGATCATCACTCTGGCTCTCGGAGCCAAGGATCTGGCGACCAGGAACGCGGTCGTCCGAAAGCTCGCGTCGGCTGAGACGCTGGGCTCTGTGACCTACATCTGTGCGGACAAGACAGGCACCCTGACCAAGGGAGAGATGACTGTCCGGAAGATCCTCGCGAACAATCAGGTAATCGAGGTCACCGGCGTCGGTTACGAGGCTAAGGGCGAGTTCAGAACGTTGGGCAAGGGCAGCGCCATCGACCCGAGTGAGGACGCCCATCTATCCACGCTCCTGAGGGCTGGCGCCCTTTGCAACAACGCCCGTTACGATGGTGAAAGGATCACCGGAGACCCCACGGAGGGGGCCCTCATCGTCTCCGCCGCCAAGGCCGGGATGACGAGGGACGCCTTAGAGAAGGGGTACCCGCGCATCGATGAGATACCTTTCAGCTCCGAGAGGAGGCGGATGACCACGATCCATGCCACGCCCGAAGGAGGCAAGGTGGCATACCTGAAGGGCGCCCCCGAGACTGTTCTGGAGCGATCCACTCACATCCTTGCAGACGGTAAGGTCAAAGAGCTAACGGATGAGGAGAGGGAGGAGATCCTGAAGCTCAACGAGTCCTTTGCCAGCGAGGCTCTGAGGGTGCTCGGGATGGCCTACAAGGAGCTGCCCGAGGATCTGGAGGACTTCACCGAGGAGAACGTGGAGACCGGCCTGACCTTCCTTGGCCTGCAGGGAATGATCGACCCGCCCAGGGAGGAGGCCATAGCAGCGGTCAAGAGGTGCAAATCCGCGGGCATCAAGAACGTCATGATCACGGGAGACCACAAGCTGACGGCCATGGCGATCGCAAAGGAGCTGGGCATGATGGCCGAGAAGAGCAGAGCCTTAACGGGTGCCGAGCTGGACGAGCTGAGCGAGGAGGAGTACGACAAGATCGTGGAGGATGTCACGGTCTACGCCAGGGTGTCCCCCATGCACAAGCTCAAGATCGTCACCGCCCTCAAGAAGAAGGGAGAGATCGTGGCGATGACCGGCGACGGGGTGAACGATGCCCCCGCCCTGAAGAAGGCGGATATCGGCGTGGCCATGGGGATAACGGGAACGGATGTCAGCAAGGAGGCGTCGGACATGGTCCTAGCGGACGACAACTACGCAAGCCTTGTCAACGCCGTGGAGGGGGGTCGGACGATCTTTGACAATATAAGGAAGTACATCCGATTCCTGATGGCCTGCAACTTCGATGAGCTGTTGGTCATCGGAGGCTGGACGCTGGCAGGCTTCCCGCTTCCGATGCTCCCCGTCCAGATCCTGTGGATAAATCTGGTCACCGATGGGCCGCCGGCCATCGCTTTGAGCGTGGATCCACCGGAGTCGGGTATCATGGAGAGAAAGCCCCGCGATCCTAGGGCCGGTATTTTTCACGGGATGCTCTCCTTCATGTTCGTCTCCTTCCTGTGCCAATCCAGTGGTAGCTCCATTTGCTTCGCCTACGGGTACATCGTGGAAGGTAGCTACGAAAAGGCGATCACGATGACGTTCATTCAAGCCGCGTTGTTCGAGCTTTTTGTCGTGTGGAACTGCCGATCCGAGAGACACTCCGTCTGGAAGATGAGGGGTGGATTCCATAATGCGTTCTTCGCATGGGGCACACTGGCGTGTATAGCCCTGACCGTCGCCCTCCCCTACATCCCTGTCGTTGGGCCCGCGTTCCACCTGGTCCAACTAGCATGGTACGAGTGGGCAATGGTGTTCTTCATAGCCAGCTGGGGCCTTTGGATAGTTCTTCCCGAGTTCTGGATGGGGAGGAGGCTCCTGCGCTGGGAGTGACCCAAGCCATTCTGTCCTAGAGATCGAGGAACCAGAATGGGAAAGACATTAGTGTGAGTACGTTGAGGTTTATGAAACCGATAGGAATGGCTGGCGTAGGCGTGGTTCCCAGGGAATTCTCGCCCAAAAGGTACGAGGGGGAGATCCTCCGATTTTTTGAGAGGCAGAGGATCAGGATCAAAAGGAAGGAGCACGCCGACAGGAACAGGAAGTTCTACTTCCTGGATGGACCCCCCTACGTAACGAATCCGGTCCACGTAGGCACGGCTTGGAACAAGATCATCAAGGACGTCGTCGTGCGTTTCAAGGCCATGCAGGGCTTTCTGGTGAGGGATCAACCGGGATACGACATGCACGGCCTACCCATCGAGGTGGTGGTCGAGAGGGAGCTGGGCACCAAGACCAAGTCGGACGTTGAGAAGAGGGTGGGGCTCGAGACCTTTGTGGATGCCTGCAGAAGGAAGGGGTTGGAAAACCTCCAATTACAGAATCAGCAGTTCATCGATCTAGGCGTATGGTTGGACTGGGACAACCCGTATATGACCATTACGAACGAGTGGATCGAGTCGGTCTGGTGGCTCATCAAGAGGGCCGACGAGAGGGGTTTACTCGAGAGACGGGAGAAGGTCGTACACTGGTGCCCACGATGCGAGACGGTGCTCTCGCACCACGAGGTCTCCCTGGAATACCAGGAGATATCCGATCCATCGATCTACGTCAAGTTCCCCTTGGTCAATCGACAGAATACGTACATCCTGATCTGGACGACCACCCCCTGGACGATACCCGCAAACCTAGCGGTGATGGTCCACCCAAAGGAGGAATACGTGGAGGCAAGGGTTGGGAGCGACATACTGATCCTAGCCAAGAAGAGGGCGGATCAAGTCTTCCGCGAAGTCGGCGTGGAGTATGAGGTGCTGAGATCCCAACCGGGTAGAGCCCTCGATGGGATGAGGTATCGATTCCCGTTGCTGGAGGAGGTGCCTCGACAACGTGATTTCAAAGGGGCTCACAGGGTGATCCTGAGCGAGGAATACGTATCGATGGAGGAGGGGACTGGCTGCGTTCATTCAGCCCCAGGTCACGGAGAAGAGGACTACGAGGTTGGGATGAGAGAAGGGTTGCCCGCGTTCTCTCCCCTCGATGATCAGGGACGATTCGTGCCTGATGCTGGAAAGTATAAGCAACTTTTCGTCTTCGATGCGAATGAGCAGGTGATAGATGATCTGAGGGGGAAGGGGCTACTATTCTTCAGAGGCAAGATTCGGCATGCCTATCCCTTCTGTTGGCGGTGCAAGGCAAAGCTAGTACTGAGGTCGACCCCCCAGTGGTTCATCCAAGTATCCAGACTGCGTGATCGCCTTCTGTCGGAAAACGAGAAGATCGAATGGGTTCCTGAATGGGCGGGGAAAGCGAGATTTAGAAAGTGGCTCGAAGGAGTCCGCGATTGGGTCATCAGTCGCCAGAGATACTGGGGGACGCCGCTCCCCATATGGATCTGCGACAGTTGTGGAAACCGCTTGGTGATCGGTTCCATTAGGGAGCTCGAGAGAAGGGCTATCTCCCTTCCTGAGCCCCTCGATTTGCACAAGCCCAAGGTTGATGGGATCGTGATCCGTTGCGACTGCGGAGGCACGATGAGGAGGGTTACTGACCTTGTCGACGTTTGGATGGACTCTGGGGTGGCGGGATGGGCCTGCTTGGAGTTTCCTAAGTCCAAGGATCAATTGGATCAATGGTGGCCAAGCGACTTCATCACAGAGGGGCCCGATCAAACGAGGGGTTGGTTCTACACGCTTCTGGTCTCCGGTATCATCGGTTTCGACCGCTCACCCTACGACAAGGTTCTCATGCACGGATGGACGCTCGATGAGGGAGGGACCGCAATGCACAAGTCCCTGGGGAACATCGTCTTGCCCGGCCAGGTGGTTGAAGAGTTCGGGCGGGACGCCCTTCGTTTGTACGAGTTGCAGAACACCGTCTGGGATGATCTCAAATTCTCCACTACCGGGGTCAGGATCTCGTTGAGCACATTGCAGATCCTGTGGAACGTATTCCACTTCGCTACGCTCTACATGAATCTGGATGGATTCGACCCTGGGAAAAACACACTTGAGAAACTGTGGTCGGAACTCAGACCGGAGGATCGATGGTTCGTGTCTAGGACGGAGACCCTGAAGCGAGAGGTCACCGAAAACATGGAGAAGGCGCATATCCACGTCGCTGTTAACGCGGTATCGGATTTCATACTCAACGATCTCAGTCGTTGGTACGTTAAGCTCGTCCGGCGACGGTTCTGGGAGGAACGTAAAAGTGTAAGCAAATTGACGACCTACGCCACCCTTTATTACTCCTTAAGGGAACTGCTCGTTTTATGCGCACCCTTCATCCCCTTCATCACCGAGAAGCTATACCAGCTGGCGTTCAGACCGATAGAAGGTGTGGAGAGCGTCCATCTTATGAGGTGGCCAGAGATCAAGGAGGAGTGGGTCGATAGCGAACTGGAGGAGGGCATGAGGCTCGTGAAGGAGATCGTGGCATCGGTTTTCAGCGCAAGACAAAAGGGGGGATTGAAACTGAGACAACCCGTTCAGAGGATAGTCCTAGTCGCCGAGGACCCCTCGATCGCGGAGGTCGCGAAACTGTTCGACACCGTCTTACGCTCTCAAGCCAACACCAAGTCGATCGAGGTGATCGGTATAGAGGAGGAGGCCAAGCTACGCGAAACATCCGTGATTCCCAGATATGGGAAGCTTGGACCTGCGTTCAAGGAACATACCGAGGAAGTCGCAGAGGCACTGAAGCGAACGGAGGTCTCGGTCATCGCCAAGAGCTTCGCTGAAAGAGGATATTTTGACATGAGAGTTGGTCGAAGAAAGGTGAGGATCCTTCCCACACATGTGGGATTCAAGGAGAGGATGCCCGAGGGATTTCTCGGAAGGCCGATCAGAGGGGGCAGGGTGTACGTCGAAACCAAGCTGACTCCAGAGCTTTTGGGAGAGGGGATGGTGAGAGACGTCGTCAGAAGGATACAGCACTTGAGGAAGTTGCTAGACCTGAACGTGGAGGAGTTTGTTGATGCCTACGTCAGGGTCCCGGCCAATAGGATGGCCTGGATCAGAAAGTTCGAGGGTTACGTAAAGGAGGAGGGTAGGATACGTGATCTGTCCATCATCAGCAAAGGCGAGCCCCGTTGGAAACCTACGCTCGAAAAGGATTGGGTTGTGGACGCTGAGAGAATTAAGATCGGAATTAGGGGAACCACAGCTAGATAACTCTCTGCTGACAGCTGGTTTGAACTTTCCGTCCTATTTAACGATTTCCCTGAATTTCTTCCCACAACCAGGGCACTCGTAGAGCTTTACATGAAAGCCCTTCCCCCTAGGAGGATTGACGTCCCACTCCTTCAATGATGTTGCCACGTCCGAGCCACAACTTGGACACTTAGCCATTTTTACTTCTCCCGGAGGGGATATATCATATTATTGGTAATGAGAAGGTCACGGAAATCGATGATTCTGAAGGTTGCTCGCTGTATGAAATCAAGCCTGGAGGTTAGATGAGGGTATGCAGATCGTCCCGATCAAGTTGAGGATCGTCAAGCCCGGAGACGATGTGGTTGCCATGATACTGGATGCCCTGAGGGAGATGGGACGGACGGTGAAGACGGGCGACGTTATCGCGATCAGCAGCAAGGCTATTTCGATGGCTACGAACAAGATGGTGCGATTGAGCGATGTGAAGCCCTCAACTGAAGCCCTTAGGCTAGCTCGAGAGCACAAATTGGATCCTAGGATCGCAGAGGTTGTGCTACAGGAGGCGGATGAGGTCCTTGGGGGTAGGGAGGGTCTCCTTTTGACTCTAAAGGATGGCACGCTTATGCCCAACGCTGGACTAGATGTCTCAAACGCGCCACCTGGCCACGTGATGCTCCTACCCGAAGACCCCATGGGAACGGCGCATAGGATAAGGGATGAAGTCCGAGAGCTCACGGGTGAAAGGATCGGGGTGATCATCGTGGATAGCAGAGTCTTCCCGCTGCGGGTCGGAACCACCGGGGTATCGATCGGGGTGGCAGGGTTTGAGCCCGTGGTCGACTTTCGTGGGAAGGAGGATCTGTACGGAAAACGGTTAAAGGTAACGCGACAGTCCCTGGCGGACGACCTAGGATCCTCGGCTCATGCTCTGATGGGAGAGACCGACGAGCAGATCCCTGCGGTCCTCATCCGGGACGCCCCCGTAAGGCTAACCGATGAAAGGATCTCCGATAAAGGGCTCTACCTATCCAAGGATCGCTGCCTTTACCTCGGTTCCTTGGGAGGGTCCTAGGCTCGGTGGGTTAGGTTTCTGATCTTCACCCTCGAGTGTTTGGATAGATAGGATACGAGTCTCGACGCGAACTCCAGTTTCTTCTTTTTAACCGGACCGGCAGGGGTATCCCTCTTAAGGTGGGGCTTCGAGTAACGCCCTAGTATTCCTCCGAAATCCATTCCCACGAGCCAAACCTCTCTAGCCTTCATCGCCTCGGCTAGGAAGACGCCTCGGTCGCCGTCTGTGAAACCCCCAAAGTTATAGGAGACGCTGGTGGGTTTCACCTGTGTGGTTGCGAAGAGCCTGAAATCCCTCATTCTCGGGACGTTTCTTGTAAGGACATCGATGTTATCGCCGTGGGCGTGGATGACCACGATCGATCCCTCATCACCGCAATGCAGGATGCTGTCCAAAGAACCGTCAAGATCGGTCACGATGACATCTGGCATGATCCCCCTCTCTAATAGTAGGGTTGTTGCCCCATCGGCCGCCACGTTGACTCGATCTCCGGTTAGTCCCCGTTCGATGAGCGCGTCCACATTGCGCGGAAGGCTGGGACCTGCACCGTAAACGACCGTCGTCTTTTCTGAGAAGACCTCTTCCAGAGCGGTGACCGGGAGCACGCAATCCTTGGCGAGGGTGGATAATATGAAGGTGGCTTGCTGATCCAGAAACTTACTGAAGCCAAAGGTGGAGGCTATCTCCTTATACCAAGGTAGCCATTCGGAGACTCTCAACGGCCTTTCTCGGATGAGTGAAACTCCACACTGTTTGGGTTAAACCTGAGTTTCTTACCGCATTTGGGGCAGGTCCCATTGTATTCCTGAATGATCTCGCTCGGAGATCTCAGCTCTCCTCCCTCATAGAGGATGTGCTGGCAGTTATCGCAGACGATCCTTTGCATCGAATCTCTAACATTCATCGAACTTATAGCCTTTAGATTGCTACGGGGCTGCGATCATTGTCTACTCCAAATCAACAGATCGGCTACCGGTTTCCCTGATCCCCAGCCACCTCGATATCCGATTGATGAGGATGTGGATCGGGGGGGTGATGACGATTATCGTAACGACTGAAGAGGCCGGCGGGACCCGGAAGATCGATAATAGCCCGATCGCACCCAGGATGAAACAGATCTGATCCAGAGGAAAGAGAGGTGATCCCGGTTCCCTACGGATTCTCCTCTTAAAGAAGGAGCCAACGAGATCCCCGATCAACGCACCGGACGAGAGGAGTAGGCCCATAAGGGTGGACCCATGCATTATCATACCCGTAAGGGTACCGGCCAGGATTCCGGATAGAAGACCCCTCAGAGTTTTGTGAGGTCCGAATATGGGTCGACCATCGTAGAACTTCCTACCGAGGTCTACTGGCGTTCCTCCACCGAGTATCACCGGGATGGCGTTGGCCACGTAGGCCGGGAAGAATAGGTAGATGGCCCGACCCACGTTCTCCAGTATGCAAACTGCCGTGTCCGTCAAATCGATTGAATCCCCCTTTCGGTCATCCTGAAGTAGCACGACTTTCTTTGTTCCCTGTTCATCAGTTTCTCCAACCGTGCACGCCTGACACCCATAGTTGGTGTCTTCTCTAATCTCAGGACCACATCGGACCAGTAGCGGAGAATGCGATTGGCAACCGGTTCTATCTCATCCTCATCCAAGGTAGCGTGCACCTGAGCGGTGAGGAGGAAGGCCACCCCCTTTTGCAGGGCGGTTTCCTTCATCAGAGCCAGTTGTCGGTTTAGCTCCCGGTTCAAAACGATGGTCTCCTTTAGTGATCCCTGTTCGATGTGGTATAGCTCGGTGACTGTGTCGAAGATGATCAGACGAAACTTACTCGCTAGGGACCGATTTAGATCGTCGACGATGCGGCGCTGTTCTTCAAAAGACCGTGGCAGAAATAGGACGATTCTTTTCAAGATAGCCTTCTCGAACTCCGTTATGCGGGATAGCCGTTCTACATTCGCTAGGTGCTCGGAGAGCACGAAAAGAACGGGCCCAATGCATCTGGCACAACTGACAGCGCATTGAAGAGCGAAGGACGTTCTGCCGGATGAGGACTCTCCGTAAACAAGGGAGATTGCGCTGAGCGGGATCCCTCCCCGAAGGGTATCATCGATCGGCCCGCAACCCGTGGGTATGACTCGATTCATCACACACCATGGAACAATCTTTCGGCCAGAAAACTTGGCAGGTTTTCCTCGATCATTTTCTCAGCCACCTTGTCGATGTTGTAATCGATTCTCTTCAGCTCGACCCCAATGGTATCGCCATCGACCCTCAGGAGCATAAGGCTTGCGCGGTTATCCCGGTCTCTTGGTTGTCCGACCCCTCCGGGGTTTAGCACCACACGTTTACCAAACCTAACAACCATAGGCACGTGGGTGTGACCCAGTATCAGCAGGTCAGCCCCAGTGGACTCCAGGAAGTGTTTAAGCAGATCACGGGGTGTCGATGGGAAGATGTACTCGTTGATCGGGTCGCGAGGACTTCCATGAAACATACATACTCTAGCATCCTCGACATCGAGCGTCAAACTCGAGGGTAGTGAGGAGAGGAACCTCACGCTTTTGTCATCGAGTTTTCGATAGGTATAGTGGATAGCCTCCGCGGCGTACGGGTTGAAACCTCCCGGGGAATCGGTTAGGGCAGCCGCATCGTGGTTCCCCATCACGCATTTCATGCCGTACTCTTTCACCACCGAAACGCACCGGTTGGGGGAGGGTCCGTAACCGACAATGTCTCCAGCGTTCAGGATCTCTTCGATCCCCGCGTCATCGATCCAGCGCATAACCTCCCTAAACGCCTCCAGGTTGGAGTGGACATCAGAGATGATCGCCATCCGCCTCATTTTGAAAATCCGAAGAATAGGATCAGTTCCTTAGCGATCGCCCCATCCTCATCGGGAAGAACCCTGATGTTTCTCCTTAGCCATAGCGGCAGGTATCTTCTGAGATAGGCGGTGGAAAACCTGTAATCGAGGAAGATACAAACCCCCTTGTCCTCCAGTGACCTTACTGGCCTCCCGGCGGTCTGTGCGGCCCTCCTGAGGGCGGGGATCACGTAGCCATACTCTCTCCCATGACCAGGAAATCTTCTCTCAAAGTAATCCTCCTGCGCCCTCGTCCTGGGCAAAGGCTTTGCAAACGGGACTCCCACGATGACGGAGGTGTTCATCGAGTCGCCCGGGTAGTCTCTACCCTCGGCGTTGCGCCCCCCAACGACCCCAAACAGGACAGCCCCACCCTTATCCGCAAGGGATTTGAAGGCACGAATCATGCGATCGTTCTCCTTGGAGGAGAGATTCCTCCTCTCAAAGAAGACCCTTTTGGTGGAGATCTCCTGTGACCCTACGCCGATGAGTCCCTCGAGGACATCGAACGATGCCGCAAAGACCCCCACGTTAGCAGGTGTGTAGCGTATAGCCTCCGCGATCCTCTTGGCCAACTTTCTGTACATGGACGGGGTTCTGTGCTCCAGATCTGTTCTCACCCCCTTGCATGCGATCGTGAGTATGTGCTCCGAGGGGAAGGGTGAGCGTAGGGTTACGTGTGGGGTGCCGCTGGGCAGCCCTACTGTCTTCATATAGGCCTCGATGGGCTCCAAGGTGGCCGAGACGTGGACGGTTGAGCGCGCCGATCTCAGGACCGGAGCGATTAGCTCGTCGGGTGCTAAGGCCAGGATCTCCAACCTTGCGGACAGTGCCCCCGTCATCGTTTCGTATCTTGATACTAGGTGGGTGTAGTTGGGGTCATCGGATGTTTCCATCCATGTGAGTAGAAAATCGCCCAGGGAGCGGATGTAAGAGCGAGGGTACTTATCCCTTGAGAACAGATCCCTAGCGATTTCCTTACCGACGTATACAAGATCGTCGAAGAATTGTAGAGGGTCCTCCACACCCAGACGCTCGATCAGCTCCCCGGCAGGGATTTGACGTTCCTCGTCGCATTGCTGAGCCTCTCCCTCGATGGAGCCCACCAACCTTCTGCAGAAGTGGGCGATTTCATTCTGACCGTATCTTCTCGCCTCTTTCTCGGCCCTTCGCACTGTGTATAGTGAGAGGTCCCTACTCGCGATTTCCAAGGCCATGCCGGGGAGATTGTGGGCCTCGTCAAAGACCAAGATGGATTCGCTTAGCGGTTTAGTGAAGTTGCTCATGAAACTGTTTCGTACAACATCATCGAGTAGGTACACGTAGCTGAGCGCCACCACGTCTACATGATCCACGATCAACTTGAGAAACTCGTAGGGGCAGAAACCTGCCTTCTTACACCTTTGGAGGATCTCGGACACCGTGAAGGGTTTGGACATGATAAGCTTCTGCAGTTTTTCGCGCCGCCGGTATCTCTTACGCATGTTTACATAGAAGGGGCATTTATCCTCTGACCGGAGTTGCTTGCACACCTCCATGGCTTCACGCGCGGTCACACGGCGTTGGGCCATCAGCCTATGTACACACATCTCGCTTCTGCCCCGAATAGAGATTCCAGACACCGACCGCTTTTGAGCGATCAGCTCGAGCTCCTCGATTACCCTATCCATCTGGCCATGAGTCCTCGCGCAGTACAGTATCTTATAGTCGCCGTTCTTCGCGATAGGCAATGCTGCGGAAAGCACGGCCGCCGTCTTGCCCAGGCCGTTGGATCCCTCGGCCACTGCGCTTTTTCCAGCCCGTAGACTCCCGAATACGAACCGCATGAGTTCGTCTTGATGGGGACGGAGGTCTGAATAGGGAAAGAAATCAAGCACGTCCTTGGGGACCCCGGGGCGGAGATCCGACAATCCGATTTCCATATATTGCTTGAAACTACGTCTTAAAGGACCACAGTTGTCGGGGGAGAGGGGTATCCTGGAAAGGACTCGAGTGGTGGGCGGCGAGAGGATATCCTTATCGACGATTGACATAGAGAACGCCGCCATAGCGCTGTACTACGAGGGTGAAAAGCCCCGCTTAGGTACCGTGGCGATCGCTGTCCCCTTCACCCCGAAGAAGACCCCGATTTCCTCGGTGATGTTAGGCGATAGGAAC